>JAISLQ010000008.1 GCA_031290885.1 Acidaminococcales bacterium | reverse complement strand
GGATTTTCAGTCCTCTGCTCTACCGACTGAGCTACCGCGGCAAAAGCGATTTAATTAACAGCAATGTTATTATATGCCAATTTATAATATTTGTAAATGTTTTTTCGCGTCCGTTTTCCGCCCCCCCCCCCCCCCTGCCCGCCCCTGTGGGCGTTGACTTTTACAAAATAATCTAATAAACTTAAAAGAAGCGAAATAAAGCGGCGCGATATTTCGCCTTGCGGAGAGGTATGGACATGGAAATCAGGTTGCCGATAAAAAATAAGGTTTGCCTATGGCTGTCTTTTTGTTCCGTGGCGATCGCATTTTTTTACTCCTTGTTTATTCTCGCGCATATAGATCACGACTGCGACGGCGAAGGCTGCGCGGTCTGCGCCCAACTGCGGCTGGCCGGCGATTTTTTGCGTCGGCTGGAACTTTGCGCGGACAAAGCGTCCTTCGTTTTCCTCTTTGTGGGTTTGCTCACCGCTTACGCCCAACTGAACGCCGCTTTTTTGTTCGCGGCCGATCCCGTCAGCTTGAAAGTAAGGCTCAATAATTGACCGGCTTATGCAAAAAGTTACCATGTTTCCGATTTTTCGGCCGACATGGCGGCTTTTTGCATTTGTATGCCCAAAAAGCTGAAACGGGAGGTTATTTTTATGCAAAAATTTATTGTATCGCTGTTTATGTCATTAACGCTGGTTTTGCCCGGACTTGGCCAGGCCGCGCCGCCTAACCGGGAGACCGGGAAAATCAAAGTCGTTTCCACGATTTTTGCCCCTTACGATTTTGCGCGCGCGGTTGCCGGAGATCGGGCAGAGTTGACCATGTTGCTGCCGCCCGGCGCGGAAAGCCATTCTTTTGAACCTACGCCGCGGGACATTGTCAACATACAAAAATGCGACGTTTTTATTTATATTGGCGGCGAATCGGAAACATGGGTGGAACAAATCCTTAAATCTACCGACACAGGCAAAAGGAAAACGCTCGCCTTGATGGACAAAGTAACTGTGGTCAAGGAGGAAATAGTGGAAGGGATGCAGGAGGAAAGCGAAGAAGAAGAAACGGAAGAACCTGAATATGACGAGCATATCTGGACATCGCCGAAAAACGCGAAGCTGCTCACTCAGGCCATTGCCGATACTTTGTCCGCGGCCGACCCGGACAATGCCGCTTTTTATCAGGAAAACGCCAAGGACTACATAGTCAAACTGAACAAACTCGACAAGGATTTTCAGGCGGTAGTGGACGGCGCCGTGCGCAAGACCATCGTCTTTGGCGATCGTTTCCCTTTCCGTTATTTCGCCGACGACTACAAACTGTCTTATTTCGCCGCTTTCCCCGGCTGTTCCACGGAAACCGA
The DNA here is from genome assembly GCA_031290885.1 of Acidaminococcales bacterium. Taxonomy (NCBI): domain Bacteria; kingdom Bacillati; phylum Bacillota; class Negativicutes; order Acidaminococcales; species Acidaminococcales bacterium. Next base: position 10,746 of record JAISLQ010000008.1, on the reverse strand, counting down.
GCCGAGCGCGGCGACGCTTGTCTTTTTGATCAACAAAGTCAAACAGGGGAAAATACCGGTGGTTTTCCACATAGAATTGTCCAACGAAAAAATAGCGGACATGCTCTGCGAAGCGACCGGCGCGAAAAAACGCTTGCTGCACGCGTGCCATAACATCAGCAGGGACGATTTCCGAAAAGGCGAGACATACCTTTCAATTATGGCGCGCAACGTAGAAGCGCTAAGGGAGGCCCTTTGGTAAGATGGCGCTCATAACTTGCCGGGACGCCGCTTTTTCCTATGAAGGGGTCAGTGCCGCCAGCGGGATTGATTTTACAGTAAATTGCGGCGATTATCTTTGTATTGTTGGAGAAAACGGCTCCGGCAAGAGTACGCTCATCAAAGGCCTGCTGCGGCTCAAACAGCCGCAGCAGGGGGAAATAATCTTGGGCGAAGGGCTGAAGGCGGACGATATTGGCTATTTGCCGCAACAGTCCGCCGTGCAGCAAGATTTTCCCGCGAGCGTGTACGAGGTGGTCATTTCCGGCCGCCTCGGAACGCGCGGGCTATGGCCTTTTTATACCAGGCAGGACAAAGCGGCGGCTTTGGAAAACATGCGCCGGTTTAACATCGAAGACCTGCGCGGCCGCTGTTATCGGGAACTGTCCGGCGGCCAGCGCCAGCGCGTTCTTTTGGCGCGGGCGCTCTGTTCGGCGCGCCGGCTGCTTTTGCTGGACGAACCGGCGGCCGGGCTGGATCCTTTGGTAACGCAGGATTTATATCATTTGGTCGACGGCATTAACAAAAATGACGGAATCGCCATCGTCATGGTGTCCCATGACGTCAAGAGCGCGGCCAAATACGCCAGCCATATTTTGCATCTAAGGACCCGGCAGGCTTTTTTCGGTCTTACGGGCGACTACGTCAAATCAAGCGTTGGACGCGCTTTCTTGGGAGATGAAACTGATGCTTGAAATCTGGCGGGAAATGTTTTCTTATGCCTTTATCGTGCGCGCGATAATTGTTGGCTTGTTTGTTTCTTTGTGCGCGGCGCTTTTGGGCGTCAGCCTTGTTTTAAAACGCTATTCAATGATCGGCGACGGCCTTTCGCATGTGGGGTTTGGCACGCTGGCCGTTGCCACGGCGCTGAACATGGCGCCTATTAAAGTATCCATTCCCGTCGTAGTGCTGGCGGCTTTTTTGCTTCTTAGAATCAGCGAAAGCAGCAAGATCAAAGGCGACGCCGCCATTGCCCTCATTTCTACCGGCGCTCTGGCAGTGGGCGTCGTTGTCATTTCCCTGACCACCGGCATGAATACCGATGTCTGCAACTACATGTTCGGCAGCATACTGGCCATGAACAAGGACGACGTATATTTAAGCGTGGCGCTTTCCGCTGCGGTACTGTTCTCTTTTGTCTTTTTATATAACAAAATATTCGCCGTTACTTTTGACGAAAGTTACGCACGGGCGATCGGGGTAAGGACCGGCATGTACAATATGCTGATAGCTTTCCTGACCGCCATAACCATCGTCCTGGGCATGAGGATGATGGGCGCGCTGCTGATTTCCAGCCTGATCATTTTTCCCGCGCTTACCGCCATGCGGGTATGCAGGAAATTTAAAACCGTTACCATTTGCGCGGCGGCCATTTCGGTTGTCTCTTTTCTGGCCGGCGTTACCGCCTCATATGTTTATAGCACGCCCACGGGCGCCAGCGTTGTTCTCGTCAATATCGCCTTTTTCCTGGCCTTCTGGGAGGCAAGCATTTTGAAAGGCAGTTGTTCGGCATGAAAAAGGCGCTATGCCTTTTGGCTTTTTGCCTCGCGCTTTGCGCCGGCTGCCAAAAAAGCGGCGATGCCGATGCCAACGCGACAATTGAAATAAAGGACCATATGTTTATAGGGCAAATTAATGACATTTATGTGAACCTGAAAGATTATGCCGGCAAAAAAATAAAACTCCAGGGGATTTTCGGCCAAGCGGCGGACAAAGACACGGGCAGGCCGCTTTACAGCGTATACCGCCAGACGCCCGGCTGCTGCGGCAACGACGGCATCGCCGGTTTGGAGGTCGTCTGGGACAAAGAAGGCAAATATCCCGCCAAAGACGCCTGGGTGGAAGCTACCGGGATTTTGGAAGTGCTCACGTTAAAAGAAGAAGGCGGCCTCATCCGCTATCCTCGTTTGCGCTTGGTTTCCCTGCGCTTACCGGAAAAAGAGGGCGCGCGTTTTGTAACAAAATGATTGCAAAGGAGGGGCTTTCGGCATGAAAAAAAGCATTCTATTGATTTGTATCGCGCTGTTGGCGGCCGGCGGCAGCGTTTTCGCCGCGCCGGCGGACAGTCCGGAACTGAAAACCGCGTCAACCAGCGGCGTCATAACAGCCGTGTCCGGAGAGCGCGTAACCATCGCCGGCAAAGGGTTTGTGGATGAAATTGTGCTTCTGGCGGTGGCGGCAGGCTACGTTCTGGACGGCGCCACCGGCCGGGCGTTGGACATATCCGCTTTGTCGCCCGGAATTGAGGTTACGGCCTATTACGCGCCCAATATTACCCGCAGCCTGCCGCCCCAGGCAAAAGCCATCGCCGTCGTTACCGGCGCCGGCCCGGAAACGGCCCGTTACTTTAAGGCCGGGCAGGTGGAAAGGTTGCCGGGCGGCATACGCGTACTCAATGACAATCGCGATCAATATATCGCCATAACCGGCGAAGTATTTTCCCAAGCGCAAGAGATAACGGCAGGTGGGGAGTTCCTGGCGTGGTATCCGGTCAGTACCTTGAGCATGCCGGGGCAGGCAACGGCTTTGCGCGTATTGCCGCTTAACCGCGCCCGGCCGGACATCGTGGTAGACCTGCGCGATGGTTCAGTTATGGCCGGCGGCCGCAAAGTGCGGCCTGAACCCTTAAAGGGCGAGGGCGACGCCCTGTTTTTGCCCTTGCGCGCGATTTGCGAAAATTTCGGCTACAAAGTTGAATGGGAAAAAGAAAGCCGAACGGCCTTTTTGCTGAAAGATAATGTATTTATGTCCGTGACGGCGGACGACAATTATTGCGGTTCGCCGCTGTCGCCGATTGCGCTTAAATCGCCGCCGCTCCTTAGAAACGGCGTTTTGTACGCGCCTGTGGAATTTTTTGCCCGCGCGCTCGGCTATACAGTAAAAATCGACAAATAACAATGCCGCCCCCCTCAGAGGCGTGGGGTGCGGCTAAAAACAGGCGGCTGGACGCGCCCTAATTTGTGGGCGCGTCCATTTTAATTTGCGCGGGACCGTTATTTATCGGATAAAAACCGAAAAGACACTTCCAGCAATTTGTCCAATTCGATGGGTTTGGCGATATGGGCGTTCATGCCGTGCCGGAGAGCCTTGTCTATGTCCTCTTTGAAAGCGTTGGCGGTCAGCGCGACAATCGGCACTTTGCGCGCGTCCGGGCGGTTGAGGGCGCGGATGGCGGCGGAAGCTTCGTACCCGTCCATGTTGGGCATCTGCACATCCATGAAGATAATGTCATAGGTATTTTCCGGCGATTCCTCGAAGGCTTTTACCGCCGCGACACCATCGTCAGCTTCGTCGATCTGCATGCCGGTAGTTTCCAAAAGCGACATGGCAATAATGCGGTTGATAGCCACGTCGTCAACCAGCAGCGCCCTTTTGCCGGCAAATTTGCCGGTGGCGTCGGCGGCGATTTCATCGTCAGGCAGATCGGATTCCGCATCCGGCATCCAGATGCTGAAACTGAATTCGCTGCCTTCGCCCAACCGGCTTGTTACCGAAATGTCCCCGCCCAGAAGCTGCACTATGCGCCTGCTGATTGCCAGGCCGAGGCCCGTGCCGCCAAAGTGCTTGGTTATTTTGCTGTCCGCCTGCTCAAAAGGATTGAAGATTGACGGAAGTGCGTTCTCCGCTATGCCGATTCCCGTGTCGCGCACAAAGAAAGCAAACAAGGTTTTTCCGTCCCTTTGTTCTTTGCGCTCAACGCGAAATTCCACACGGCCGCCTTTGGGCGTAAATTTAACGGCGTTGCCGAGCAGATTGATCAAAACCTGCCGCAGCCGCAGGGAGTCGGTGAGGAAAGACGCATGCTCAAACGTCTCGAAAAAGGTGCCGAGCGTTATATCTTTTTCGTCGCAGCGCGGTTTGATAATGTTGATGACAGTGTTCGCCAGTTTGGGCAGATTTACCGTTTCCATGGCCAGTTCAATTTTGCCGGCGTCAATCTTTGAAAGATCAAGTATGTCGTTTAACAATCCCAGCAAATGTTGCGAAGATATTTCTATTTGTTGCAAATTATTCTGTATTTCCGCCAGTTCCGGGCTGTCGGCATGATCTTTGCCGAAATTTGCAAGTTTGCGTTTTGCGATATTGGTCATGCCGATGATCGCGTTCATAGGCGTGCGTATTTCATGGCTCATGCGCGCCAGGAACTCGCCTTTGTGTTCGTTGGCACGGTTGGCGTCGTTTACGGCTTGCTCAAGTTCCATCTGGGTGTGGCGCAGCTTGTTTTCTATCACCACGCGCGCGGTAACGTTACGGGCGACGCCCAAGAGTCCGGACAGCCCGCCGCTCTCATTGTAGACGGGCGTGCGTACGACGTCGAGTATCTCTTCATGCCCGTCGGCGAATGTCATCTGTTCTTCCGTATAAAGCGGCGCCGCATTCGCGATGGCTTCCCGGTCATTTTTATGAAATTCGCTTAAATCGCCACCGGGCTGCATTATATCACTTAAAGCCTTTCCAATGATTTCATCCGCCGTCCTGCCGACAATGGAAGAAAAACGCGGGTTAACGGCCAAATATTTTCCTTCGGCGTCCTTGTACCAAATCAGGTCGGGCGAAGAGGAAAAAATAGTGTCAAGCAAAATCCGCTGCTCATTTATCTTCATCTGTTCGCGGACTATTTCCGAAACATCCGTCGTCGCGATTATGTAGCCGGTTTTCTGGCCGTTTTTGTCTAACAGGTAACTGGCGGATCCCTTTAGGTAGATATCGTTTCCCTCCATGTAATATGCATCGGCTTCGCGCCACTCACGCAGTGCCGTTATTGGGCAAAAGCGCGAACCGATGGGATAAATGGCGCTTTCGCTGTAGGGGAAGCCGACTACTTCGTCCAAATTTTTGCCGCAGAACATCAGGTTGTAATCATTCATGTATATTACTTTAAAATCAAGATCGATGATGCAAAGCGGACCGGTTACGCTGTCGACTATGCTGTTGGCCATGTCGTCGAAGGAATCCGCCAAAACACCCATTTCGTCCTTGACCTCGGAGTGGAAGCGGAACTGGCGCTCCCCCGCCCGGAAACGCGCTATGCCGTCAATGAACCGCTTTATGCTGTTTGTGAATATAGAGGCCATCCAGATAGCGATCAAGACCACCATTACGATTATCACGCCGGTAGACAAGGCAAGCTGCGTGGATGTTTTTATCAGGTTACTGGCTATCGCCGTCTGTGTTTCGCCGGAAATGCGGACAAGCTCGTTGTTGGCTTCCCCGATAAGCTTGCCCAGTTCTTTTTCTGTTTCTTTGGCCGGATGCTGAAAATCATCCAGCCCGGCGCCTATGGCCACAAAGCCAAACCCCCGCCTGGACGCGCCGTACTGTCCAGTATAATAGGGTATGGCGGCAGCGGTGGTCAATTTGGTAAGGCCGCTCCAAAGTATGACAAACGAGCCGGAACCGCCGTCGGCGGTCAGATCGAACCAGCCCGTGCATTGCGGGGCGAAATTAAGATAGCGACCGTCCAGGCCGACAAGCCCTTTGGCGGTAAGCTCGCGCGCCGGTTTCTTCTTTACCGATTGCGCTTCAAAGGTTGGGTAGTCTTTGATAAACGCGTCATAACTTTTGCCGCTGGCCTGCCAGGAATCATAAATCCCCTGTTCAAGCCAAGGAATTTGCACATCGCCGGTCTCCGGGTCAAACCCTACGATCGAATGATGCCGCGGATGGCAGATGCTGCGGCATTTATAATCCCAGATAAAAGCGTAATTTCCCTCATAGGCGTTGGGCAGTTCTGTATAACGCTTCTCCGCCGGCGTAAGATGGTCGGTAAACTCCATAATATGGTCATGGTTCAAGGCAAGCGTTACATAGCCAACTATCCGTCCGTTTTCGACGACAGGGGTCGCCCAGCGGACAATGCCCTCAAAACGCTTGCCATTGGGGTTTTCCATCCCGGCGTAGGCTTCTTGCTCCGGCTCGAATTTCAAGCCGATTTTTTCCGCGTTCGCCGGCGTGTACATGCCAATAAGTCGCGAGGGAACATAAGAGCCGATAACGTCGGAAACGTATATCTCGCCCGGTTTGAGCTTTTTCAGCTCCGCGAAATAAGTTTCCGCCTTGGCGTAAGTATTCCTGCGGTCAGCTACGTTTTTAAGCTGCCTGCTCATGCGCGGGGAAGTTACGGCCTTGATCAATTCGTTGCCGTTAAGGTCGATGAAAGTTATCTCGTTGTAGAGCGGGACCTGTTCATACTCAAATCGGTCGGGCGGACGATGGCGGAAACGCAAATCATTTTCCTTGTTGGAAGAAACGGCGGCTTGCCCTTCGGCCGGCACGCTTTCAGGAATCCACGACCCGCCGTCAGGCGCGAGTTTCCAATCGCCCCTTTTAATCAGCCTGCCCAAGATGTTTTCCACAAAGCGCCGATAACTTTCCGCCGACGGAGCTATACGGGACGCGAATATAATGTCGTCGTCGCGTTCATAGAGAAAATTCGCCACTTGCCGCGCCGTTTCCGTCGTCATCCGCTCTATGTCGCTGGTGGCGCGGTTGTTTAAAGCGTCCACTGAGTTGTCGACCGCAGTTTTGCCAACGCGGGAAAGAGCCGCGTTCATCTCCTGCGCAAGCAGGTTTGTCCGCTGCCGAAGTTCGTCGCCCAAAACGGATGCTTGCCGCCACGAGACAAACACAATCAAGATCAAGGGTATGACCTTAATAATAAGAAAAATAACAATAAGCTTGGCGCGCATTCCCAGCCCAAGCTTCGTAAAAAAATGTTCCGTCAACTTACGCAAGAATTCTGTTGACTTGTGCAAGAATTCCCTAATCGCTTTCAATTCACAAAAATACCCCTGTTATTTATAAAGAAAAACATTCGGCAGAAAAAATAACGCGGCGTTAAACAGCATTTTTTATGAGGGCAAATTCCATGCAAAAGCAGGCAAATACATAAATACGCAAATTATCGCTACTGTTATAATATATGGAAACTGCGCTATAGTCAAGGCTATAACTTGCGGCAAATTACAATAGACCATTGCGGGCGGCGCTGCCGCGCAATTTATGCTGTCTTAAAATTTGCGCGAAAATTTGCCGTCCGGCGCCAAACGCCAATGGATCCGTAGGCTTCAGGGCAAAGCAAGGCGGCAAATCGGCCGCAAATACAGCATGGGTTTAATCTGGGAACAGTATAAATTCACAATTTGCGCCCGCCAAGCCAATTTCACAGAATACTGTGGACATTGCCAAAACTTACTGTTACGATGCGGATTACTATATGGTGGCCATGCCTTGTTTGAAAACATCTACATGACCAAAATAGCGATAGCCGCAAGAAGCACGGCGGCATCAGGCTTTCTATCCGTTACCATTCTGCATCTGTCAATTCATATTGTTTCACTATATTAAAAAACTCGTTTTTAAACAAACCCTAAATTAAGTTGCATGGTATAAAACAGTTTTTGGAATCTATCGGCATGACTTCCTCGCACATGCACAGAATGCCGCCCGCGCCCTGTTTTGCGGAAGCCTTGTTTAAAACCTCAAACTTTCTGATCCAGCGGCTGTCCGGATTTGCCGATTTTTTTATTTCCAACGGGTGAATCAAATTGTCCCGCTCCACGAAAATATCTATTTCTTTTGCGTTGGCGTCCCGATAATACGTCAGGTTGGCTTTGCTCTGCGAATATGCGTAATTTTTCAGCAGCTCGATGACCGCGAAGTTTTCAAAAAAATGCCCGGCGGCGGCTCCGTTCATTAACGTATCCCGCGTCAGCCACATGGAAAGGTGTGCCGGAAGCCCTGTATCGCAAAAATACAGCTTCGGGGATTTGGCAAGGCGTTTCAACGCATTGTTGGCGTATGGCATCAGAAGATAAACAATCCCCATTCCCACCGACAGTCTGAGCCATTCCTTCGCGGTCGGCTGTGAAATCTCCGCCGCGTCGGCAAGTGTTTTATAATTGACTTGCTCTGCGACAAGCGCGGCGCAGGCGGCCAAGAACTTCCCAAAGCGCAGTGCGTTGGTAATGCCGCCAAGTTCCGCGACATCGCGCATGAGATAAGTGTTTACATAAGCGTTGTAATATTCCTGCCGCTGCTCGGGATCCGCACCGACAACCTGCGGCATACCGCCTTGCCATATGTGTTCGAACACGTCGGCGATATCATTTTTTGAAGCCTGCAACTGCCGCGCCTGCAGGCATGGCAAGGTGAAATCCAAATCGTTGTCGAAGAATATGCCGTCTTTTTCGTTTTTTGAAAGGCTGTACAGTGTCAAAATACCGATTCTGCCGGCCAAGGTTTCACGGACATTTTTCATCATGTCAAACTGCTGTGAACCGGTCAGCCAGAACAAGCCCGGTTCATCGCTTGCATCGCACAGAATCTTGATTTGACCGAACAATTCCGGCGCGTACTGTACCTCATCGATGATTACGGGCGGTTTATACGTCTGGAAAAACAGAGCCGGATCCGTCTTTGCGAGATTGCGCGCCTGCACATTGTCCAACGTCACGTAAGTCCTGCTTTGGCCTTGCGCCAAATGCCGCAGCATGGTGGTTTTGCCCACCTGCCGCGCGCCCGTTACCAAAACGGCCTTGAAAAACGCATGCATGCGAATAAATTTCCGCTCTAAGCTTCTTCTGATATAGTTCATCCCGCGCCTCTACAATTTAAGATAATATAAACTTGACTTTATTATATCTTAAACCCGCACGTTGTCAAGGCGCTTATACGGCGTCAATTCACGGATTGCGCCTTTTTCGGAGCTTGCATACGTTGCGTACATGGCGGAAAGCATTTTGCCAGTGTTCTGTTTTCCGTGCCGGTAACGGTCGGTTCGACAACTGCCTGTATTCTTTCGGATTTTGACACTTCGCCGGTGGCTAGTATTTTTTGCGGCTGCCGGGCGCATCATGTTTACTTTTATTTCAACCGGCAGAACCCTGCAGTTTTCCGGCATTGTCGTCAACGCGGCGTAGCTGCGGGACACATCAGCAAAAGCTGCGATGACTCCGCCGTGTGGGAAGCCCTGCTGTTGAAGCGGCGTGTCTTTTCTTTTTTCGACATGTTTGAGTTTTGCCCGATAAGAGAAGGTTTGCTGCTTCATCTTTTGCGCCCGCTTCCCTTTTGGTTTATCAACCGTGCCGTTTTGCGGGAAGGTCGGCAATTAATCAGCAGCTACTTAGCTTTTGGCGACAACTTTAATTTCGTTTCCGCGCACTTTGCTTGGATCCATTTCATCCGCAAGGTTTTCTTCCGTACATCCTAAATCTATGTCGCCATCGACGGCAACGGTGAATTCTGTTCCGGCGTTAAATGTTGTATTCGAACCTTTCATAAATATGCCCCCAATCAAGGTTACGGCGGCGGCAACGGCAACGGCGCCGCCATCGCCTTTGCCGAGGGTTTGATAGTTGTCCGGTATTAAAGGAATTTTTTCGTTATTTGCCGCAAAGACAAATTGCGGGGTAAGAACCAGTTTGCCTCTTTTGCCAAAACCTCCGGCTTTATGCGCTTCTGTGACAAGCAATTGGCCAAGCGCCCCCTTTGGGATAACGACTACTCCGTTCACGATTAGGTTCTCGATTACTCTTATGTCAACGATATGCCCTTTTTTATGGGTTTTCGATGATATGTTATTAACAAGTTCTACTTCAACAGGCGTTTTATCAGGTATGTATATATTGCCTGGTTTAACAGTTCTGACCGTACTCGCTTTTCGCATTACAGTCGGCGGCGTTTCTTCTTCATCTTCTCCACCGTCGGCAAAGGTTAATGGGATATTGGCAAAAACCATGAGGAAACATAGGATGACAGTAAATATTTTACGGGGAACTATCTCTTTCATTTTTTAATCGCTCCTTTTTTAAATTTTCGCGCAGAAGTCAGCTTCGCTGTGGCAACAAGCTCAAAGCAAACTATCGCGCTCGTCCTCAAACGCTTTCGCGACTTCGGAGAGTTTACTCTGCAATTTTTCGTTTCCAACAGTTTGGAGATTTACAAGGTCTTTCAGTTGCAACCACGCAGATAATGCCCCTCGCAATGGCTAGGCGTCAACGATGCCGCTCGAAAGGAATTTACCTTGTATGCTGTACGCGGTCTGCTTATCATCGTCAACGGCAATAGCGTCGATTTGTTTATCGTTCAACATTTTTAAATATCACTCTTGTTTATCAGTTCTGCTACCGATTGACCGATTATGTACGCCAACTTTACGGGGACGGCATTCCCTATTTGACGCATACTCTCCGTCCACGAGCCGTGAAAGAGGTAATCATCGGGAAATGTTTGTATTCTCGCGCTCTCGCGCACCGTGTAATAGCGCAGAGAACCATCATCAAGCACAAGCATGTTCTCGCCGCCGGGCACTCCGTGCGCTCCCGCCTTAATGGTTTTAGACGGCTCGTCTAAAACACTGCCCGAATGGTGTAGCTTTCCAAAAAATTTGCGAAAAATTTCCACTTTTTTTGCGAAAAACGCGAACGAATAAAAATGCAAAAAAACTTTCGCTGCCCAACCGAGCGACGAAAGTTTTCTTTCATTATT
>JAISLQ010000007.1 GCA_031290885.1 Acidaminococcales bacterium | reverse complement strand
CCGATCTCGCCGGCCAAAATGATATCGGCGCGTTCGCTGTTGAGACCGGGTATTTTTTTTCTTTGTTCGCAGCTGGTATTGCGCAGGATATTGAACACCTCGTTAAACTGGGCATTGTTCAGGCGATAATTGTGCAGTTTCGGGTAACTGTAATTTACGCGCCGTTGATATATCTTGGCGACGTTACGCACGGTGCCGCCTATGCCGATGATCGGCAGTTTGGAATTTTTCAGCCAGGGAAAGGATTTTTTTATTTTTTGCCCGATATACGCAGTTATCTCCCGAAAAGTCTTGCTGGGCATCTTGTCGGAAATCTTGAATTTTTCGGTCATGTTCGTCGTGCCAATGTTCAGGCTGACCAAATGTTCCGCGCGGCGGTCGCGTATGAGCGCGAGCTCTATGCTGCCGCCGCCCAAATCAAAAAGCACGGCGTTTTTTTCGTCAATGGTGTTGACGACGCCCAGATAGCCGTAATAGGCCTCGGTTTCGCCGCTGATGATGTCTATCTCCAGCCCGGTTTCTTTTTTTATCAGGTTTATGATTTCATTGCCGTTTTTGGCGCCGCGCATGGCGGCGGTAGCCGCCCCGATAATTTTTGTCGTTTGAAACAATACGCACATGTGGCGAAATTTATGGATCGCGTCAAGTATGTCTTTGACCGCGTCCGCCGTAATCTCGTCGTTTTTATTGATACGCTGGCTCAGGCGCAGGGAACTCCTTTGCGCGTAAATTAAATAGTGCGAGTTGTCTTCATGGATGTGCACAATTACCAATCGGGCGGCGTTTGAGCCAAGATCGATTATGCCTACGCGTTGCATGCTTTTCCTCCGGGATGCTCTTTTCAGGTATTTGGCTTGGCCGGCGTTCCTTTTTAACAATAGCACAAAAATGGCAATAAAAAAACTGTTTCTTCTGCACGCGGCCCAAAAGGCCAACGCCGCCTAAAAGGGCAAGGCATCTTTGCCATTTTTTACGGCAGGGATTCGGCTTTTTGTGTAGAATAAAAACTATATTGGGAAATGAAGCCGTTTTGCGCGGCGCCAGAGGTGACTGGCCATGAGTAAAAAAGCGGCGGACATTTTTGCCGCGATTCATTTGGGATCGGAAAAAGTAAGTTTGAAAATTGTAGAGTACCGCTCGCTTGAATACATAAAAGTTCTGGATTTTGCCGAGCAGCGGGTAAGGATAGGCGAAGAAACATTTAAAACCGGCATGGTTTCTTTGGTTTTGGTCAGGGAACTTTGCGAAATTCTCAACAATTACAAACGCCTGATGAAAGAATACGGCGTGGAAAACTATTTTCTTATTGGAACTACCGCCATGCGCGAAGCGCGCAACCGCGTTTTCATGATCGATCAGATATTGATGGCGACAGGGCTCAAAGTGGAAGTCATTGACATGCCTTTGGAAATATATTACAAATATATCTCCATCGCCAGGACGCTGAAAAAAGCGGGCATCGGCGCCGACGGTTCGGCCACGCTGTTCGCGGATATTTCCTCGGGCGGCCTGGGCATTACCATGGTGGAAAACGGCGAGATAAAATATCAGCAGAACATACATATCGGCGTTATCCGCGTAAAGGAAAGTTTTGACAAAAAGCAGCGTTCCACCGCCGCTTTCAATACGTCCCTGACGGAATATCTGAACAGCATTGTTTCGCCGGTCCATGACAATCTGCAAAACTTCAACATTCAAAGGATCGTGCTGTCGGGGACAAATACCTCCCTGCTGCTGAACATGCTGGGCAAAAAAGATCTGAAAGACAAAGTCGCCATTTTGCCGACCAGTCTTTTCGAAGCGCTTTACCAGCGCGTAATTGATATGAAGCTGGCAAAAATAATGCACGAATTTGCCCTGAGCGAACAGGTCGCGGAAATTGTCCTGCCCACGATTATTTTTTATCAGCAGCTCATCGCCCTGACCTCGGTTCAGGAAATAGTCGTCCCCCCCGACAGTTTTATTGACGCCATGGTCGTTTTGTACATAGCCAGGGAGAAAAACCATGAGTGGCTGCGCGAGCTTGATGCTGAAATAGTAAATTTTGTCGGCAACATCGCCAAACATTACAACTACCAAAGCGCGCACGCCAAACAAGTCGCCAGACTCTCGGAGCAGATTTTTGCGCGTATGCGAAAGCCTTATAGATTTTCCGACCGGCACAGGCTTATTCTGCAAATAGCGTCGATTCTCCACGACATAGGGAAATTCGTCAATCTCCGGCAGCATTATTTTTATTCATACAGGCTGATTTTGTCCACTGACATATTTGGGTTGAGCGACGAAGAAAAACAGCTGGTCGCCTACATAGTTTATTATCACGCCAAAGACCTTTTCTCCAAACCAATGGAAGGCATGGCCGGGCCAAAACGCGACCTCATGCCGATAGTCGCCAAACTGTCGGCTATTTTGCGCATCGCGGACGCGCTGGATCGCAGTTACAGACAAAAGGCCGCTCAATGCAAAATATCTTTAAAAGGCGATGAAATGCAAATAATAGTAAAGGCCGGCCAGGATATGTCGCTGGAACGCTGGACGATTGAGGACAAAAGCGCCGCGTTTGAAGAAGTTTTCGGCCTGAAGCCGGTTTTGCTTGAAATGGATGGTTGAGGTAAAGAAAATGCCGAAATATGCCCCCTTGAGCAAAAGCAAATTCAATATGCCGGAGAACTTCATAAACCGGGAGCTAAGCTGGCTGAAATTCAACGCCCGGGTCCTGAACGAATCTACCGTGAGGGAACTTCCTTTATTGGAGCGCCTGCGCTTTATCAGTATCGCCGCCGCAAACCTTGACGAGTTTTTCATGGTGCGGGTAGCCAATTTGATAGACCTTCTGGAAAGCGGCTACCAAGGGCGCGACCCGGCGGGCCTTACGGCAACGGCTCAGTTTGACAAAGTATCGGCTGCCACGCACAAGATGATGAAAACATTTTATAAGTATCTGTTCCCGCTCATTAAAGAATTGCGCAATCACGGCATAATTATCGCCCGCACGGGCGATCTTTCCCCGGAGGGCGGGGAATGGCTACGCCAGTATTTCAACAACACGGTTTTTCCTGTTTTGACGCCCATGGCGGTGGACGCCAGCAGGCCGTTCCCTTTCCTGGCCAACCGCAGCGTCAATCTGGCGGTAACTTTTCAGGAAAATAAAAACGATAAAAGCGAACACAAGCATATCGCCTTTGTACAGGTGCCGTCCGTGCTGCCGCGCCTTCTGGAAGTAAAAACAAACGACAGCGGCCGCGTTTTCGTCTTCCTGGAAGAGTTGATTATGCAATATTGCCAGGCGCTTTTCCCGGGCCATAAGATAAAAACGGTTCTGCCTTTTCGCATAACCAGGAACGCCGACCTTTATATTGACGACATTGACACGGACGACTTGCTGAAAGAAGTCGAGCGCTCCTTGCGCAAACGCAGCCGCGGCGACGTGGTGCGTTTGGAAGTCAATGCCGCCGACGACGATGAAATAATAATTTTTTTAAAGAAAAATCTGTCGCTGGACAAAAGCGACATATATGAAATAAACGGGCCGCTTGATCTTACTTGTTTTTTCAAGTTGGCGAACATGCCCGATTTCGCGTCCCTTTGCAATGCGCCGCAGCCTCCCCAAACGCCGGCCGACCTTCTATGCTGCGATGACATTCTGGCTTTGGCAAAGGAAAAAGACATCATGCTTCACCATCCTTTTGAATCTTTCGAGCCGCTGGTCAAATTGGTGTGCAACGCGGCCGAGGATCCGGAGGTGCTGGCAATAAAACAGACCCTTTACCGGGTTAGCGGCAATTCCCCCATAGTGGACGCTTTGGCGCGAGCCGCGGAAAACGGCAAGCAGGTAACGGTGCTGGTAGAGCTAAAGGCACGATTTGACGAAGAAAATAATATAACCTGGGCCAAGCGGCTGGAAAAATCAGGCTGCCACGTCATATACGGCCTGGTCGGACTGAAAACCCATTCCAAGATCATTTTGATCGTCCGGCTGGAAAACGGCCGGATTAAACGCTACGTGCACCTGGGCACAGGCAACTACAACGACAATACCGCCGCCTTGTATACCGATATGGGCATAATCACCTCCAACGAGCAAATAGGCGCGGACGCCTCGGCTTTCTTCAATGTGCTGTCAGGTTACTCGGAGCCTCCGCTTTTGGACAAACTTGCCATGGCTCCCATTGGTCTCCGGGAAAAGTTTTATAAGCTTATCAACAACGAAATCGCCATTGCCAAAAATGGCGGAACAGGACGCATCATTGCCAAAATGAATTCCTTGATCGACCGAGACATGATCTTAAAGCTTTACGAAGCGTCCCACGCCGGCGTAAGGATCGACCTCATAGTGCGGGGGATTTGCGGTCTTATCGGCGGCAAGCAGAACGTAAGCGAAAACATCGCCGTCCGCAGCATTGTCGGCCGCTATCTTGAACATACGCGGATATTTTATTTCTTCAACGGCGGCGAAGAAGAAGTGTACCTTTCCAGCGCGGACTGGATGGAAAGAAACCTTAACGACAGGGTGGAACTGCTTTTCCCGGTCGAAAGGGGCGAACATATCGAAAGGATTAAAAACATACTGGACGTTTATCTTAAAGACAACGTCAAGGCTTACACTATGGGCAGCAACGGCACATACCGGCGGTTTGGCAGCCGCCCGCCCCAAATTGACGCGCAGGCGGAACTTTATCGTTCAGCCTGCGAATACGCGCAAAGCGGCCAGCCTTCATTGCAGCAAAAAATGCGGCCGCTTTACAAGAAAGAGGAAAACAATTATCTGGAAGAAGATCGGGTTTGACACCGATGTTGGCGGCGCAAAAAACATCGTAGAACGCATTGAAGAAAATGTCGGCGCAAACTGAACCGATAGCAACCGCAAAAGCCATTGCCAAGGCAGTCGCCATGGCGCCGCGCAACGTTCAGGTTCACATTCAAGCGCTAAAAGCGTTGGGCTTAATAGAGCGCGTCGGCTCGGCAAAGTACGGCCATTGGACAGTGAAGCTGCCGAACGCTCATGGTCAACGACGTCAAAAGCTCAGTCGCATGCTGACATGCCAATAGCGCCCCATTTCCAAGGTGTCTTCGTCGCGCTTGTCGAATATGTTGTAAAGCCCGGCGACTATCTTGGTGTTTTTGTTTAATTTGCAGCTGCCGGCAAGATTCCAGAGAACGTAAGAACGCGCGCGCTGATTGGCGATACTCGCATCGTTGGCCGGCAGATAGCTGCCATAAAGCTGCGCCCAGAAATCGGCAGTAAAGCATTTATGGTCGTCCCAGGACAGGCGCGAAGTGAATAGGTCGCGCGCGCGGTTAGGCAAGCGGGCATGAGTTGTGTCGTTGGTTGCGTCCAGCAAGGCATAGCTGTTCGCCCACGACCAGTTTTTACCTAATTTGACAGCGTATTCCGCTTCCAATCCTTGAATGGTCGCTTTGTCAATATTTGTGTATTGGCCGGAAGAAATATCAATAAGATTTTTCACGTCGTTGTAGAACCAAGTAATTTTATAACGGGAGCGGGCGAATTCCTTTTCATAGGACAAGTCGTAAGAATTGGCTTTTTCCGAGCGCAGGTTCGGATTGCCAATTTGTCCGGCGGTCATATTGTAAAGCTGGTTGGGCGTTGGGCTGCGGAAAGCTTTTGCGGCGTTGATTTTCAGCCTTGACGCGTCGTCAAACTGATAAATCAATCCAAGTTTGGGGCTGAAATCGCTGCCAAATTTGTTGTTGTCGTCATAACGCAGGGCAAGAATGGTTTTGAATTTAGGCGTAACCCGCCATTCGTCCTGAACATACAGGCCGAGATAATCAAGCCAGGCGGTAGAACCTTGTTTCGTAGTTCCCGCGTAGGTAACGTAGAAAATGCCTTCGCCGGTATTCACGGCGGTGCCGCGGAACTTTTCCGGCCGGTATTCGGCGCCGGCAACTAAGGTATGCCGCTCGTTTATTTTTCTGGTCAGGCGTCCTTCCAAGACGCGCATGACGCGTTCGGCCCGTACCCAACTGCCCGAGTTCATCAGGGCGCCGGTAGTATTGTTCAATTGATCGACATCTTTGCTGAGCCGCCCCTGGTAATAACGAAAGAACAGTTCGGTTCCTTCGGCCTTGCGGGTATAGCTGAGCGACTGCTCGTCGCGCCGGTTGTTGTCCAGCGTCCGGCGCAAAAACGATGGATTGGGCCTAAAGGTTATTTCATTCGTCCTTTCCTCCCCGTAAGAAAGGTTGAGGGTAAGGGTTTCCGTCGGGGACAGGTCGTAGTCGATCCGCGTCCCGACGTCCCGATGCCAGCCATAAGGTTGGTAGGTATAACCGGGCCCTCGGTACAAGGGCTGGCTGTCGCGGTAAGACGCATACAGGGAATAGCGGAAGCGCCCGGCCTGGCCGGACTGGAAATTAAAATCGTAATTGCCCGTGTCGCTCTTGTCGTGGGCGTAGCGCCCAAGATCCAAAGACAGATTGAAGGACTGCTCTTTGGCGTTTCGCGTAATTATATTGACTACGCCGCCCAAAGCCTCGGTGCCGTAAAGGGCGCTTTGCGGCCCGCGGACGATCTCGACGCGCTCGATGTTGGCCAGCGGTATGCGCCCCAGTTCAAAAAGCTGATCCGGTTCCGCAGCAAGGCGGCGGCCGTCCACCATGATCATGGAAAAGCGCGAGTCAAAGCCGCGGATGTTTATGCTTTTTTTGCCCGTGCCGCCAACCACTTGGATGCCGGTGGCCAAGCGCAAAACCTGCCCAAGGTCTTGCGCGCCAATCCGCTCCATGTCATCTTTGGTTATGACCTGCACGGCCGCCGCCACTTCCTTGGTGTCGCTGGCAACGCGGGTGGCCGTAACCACGATCGGCGCCAGTTCAAACTCGGCGGCATTATCTTCGGCCAAAGCGACCGCAGGCGCGCCCAGGGCAAAAACGCCGAGCAGTCCCGCGAAAAACTTTTTCCTTTTCATGCCGATCTCCTTTCAAAACAAAATAATATGCCTATAAAACCTATCCTCTGCCGCAATAATGCCCTTAGTTATCTGTAGATAACTAAGGGCATTATACCATATTTTTTAAAGAAAAACAGCCCGAAAATTATCACAGCGTTACAAAAAGCCGTGCGCGCCTGCCCTGCGGCTGCCGCTTGAAAAACTCAAATTTTATCGGTATTTTGCCAATCAATTTTTCTTGTGGTATAATTAATCAGTTCAATTTTGACCGGCGAGGGGTACGGATGAAAAATGTTTATGATGCCGTGCGTTTTTTTTATGAACAAGACGCGGCGTGGAACGATATAATTAAATATGAATGGGTGGAAGGTTTTCTACGAAAAAAAGCCTGGCAGCACGCCGACGACAAAAAACTCCAGGCGATGTGGCAGCAGCTTTTGATGTTCGGCCTTTATTTGGCCTACGCGGACATTTCCCTCCAGCAGGCCAAACTGATTAATTTTCGCGAAATGCTGAATTGGCTTGGGCGCAACGTGGCCGACTTCAAATTGAATTCGGCTTCGGTCGAGCGTTATTTCAATACTTTGATCGATTTTTATGATTATTTGTCCCAAAAAAAGATCGTTGAGCCGACCGGCGCGCTGCGCGAGGCCGCTAAGTTTATGGCGCGCGGCGAGTTGAAATTGCCTGACGCCCTGCGCAAGGACATCAACCTTTCCTTCGTTTCCGACAAATTCGCCACCCCGGACGCGCCCGCCCCTATTTATCTTAAATTGGACGAACATTTGCAGGAGCTGCTTTTGCTTTTAAACCAATTTTACCAGAAAAGGGAGTATATGCCCGATTTTGAACGAGCCATATTTTTGTATCATGGCATCATGGGCTGGGACGAGGATGACCTCGAGAACCGCCGGCAGGATTTTTGGCTGGGGTTTTGGGATTATTTTCTTTTTGATTACCGGCTGCTCAAAAACGACAAGACCCCGCTTCGGAATTTCCGTGACCTCGGCGATTATCCGGCGGAAACGGCCGAACTTTTGGACGAGCTGATCAACGCCCGCTTCGCCGTTTTTTTCGTCAAAAACGTATCGGCCGAGGACTGGCTGGAGTGCGAGGATCTTTTCACCGGCCACAATTTCTTTCTGCCCAATCCGATTGAAAACACGCTGCCCCTGAAAGAGCTTTTGTTCATGGGGCATCTTTTCTCCGACAATATGGTCCTGGTAAATTACGTTATGAGCGTACCGGTAAGTTTGAAACTGCGGCGGCGAATAAAGAACGAAGTGGAAAAACAGATGAAATTTTACTTGGCGCAGGAGCCGGACGCCAATTGGGACGGGTTTTTCCGGCGGCACGCGGTGGCGGTGCGGCACGCCATAGATATTTTCACGACCTTCAGCAAACTGAACGCCGTCCCCGATATTGCCGCCCCCCGGCAGGCACAGCGCTCCCAACCGGCCGAAAAGCTCGTGAATACGGGCGTGATCGGCAAATTGCTGCCAGCTATGGCGGAAAATATGTTTTCTTTTCACGACCAGCAGCTGGCTCTGCGCATGTGGCTCGATTACTGCGCGCAAAGGAAAACAGCGGTCAAAAAGCCCCAACTGTGGGCGGCTGGCATTGTGGCGATTTTTGTCGACCTTAATTCGGCGTTTACCGTTGATTATGATTATATCGCGAACATATTTAAAGTGCCGCTGGCCGCCGTCTATAGATACAAAAGCTACATTTCCCGCGCGCTCGGCATCGAGCCTTACGATTTGCGCTATCTCAACGAAGAAGGCTTCATCATGTTGCTGATGGATCATTGAACCATATTGATCCACGGTAAAAACCGAATACGAGTTTAACCGCAGATCGGCGGCAGCGCTGCCGGAGGCGGCAAAAATTATTTTGGGGGATAGCTGATGCGCTGCGCGAACTGCGACCGGGAATTTGACGAGACCGGCGGCGACTGCCCATATTGCGGCGCCGTGCCCGATAAGGAGCTGAACCGCCAAACGGCTTTTAACCGAATGGGGGAAAAACCGCCGGAGATAACGATAAACGAGGACGGTTTTTACGAGGGTCAAGGCTTCGACCGGCGCGAATGGCGCAACGATCCGCGCGCACGGGTTTGGACGGCGCGCTTTCCTTCGGGAATATTGGGAAGCCTTTTGCTGGCGGCTATTTTGCTTTTTTCCGTATTTGTGCTGTTGCCGGCTTTTATTTTTATCGCGCTTGGTTTGGCCGCCGCGTGGTTCATTTATCGGCTGTTCGCGTAACGCGGCCGCCGGCGGCGAAACTTTACAATTTACTGTCGCCGGTTCGCCGCCGGTTGGAAGGCGGGGGGGTTTCGGCCGGTTTTTTGCTATCGTTTTTGTCGGCGTTTTTAGCGGCGGGCGGCGGCCTTTTGATCGGCGGCGACGCGCCTGGCTGTTTTTTGTCTTTTTCTACGGGATCGGTGTCTTTTTTGATTACCGGCTCCGGCGGTATTATCACTCCGGGCGGACGTTTGAAGTTTTGCGCGGGAGTATCTTTCAATGCTTCGGCCATAAATTTGCCCCACAGTCGGGCGGGCAAATCGCCGCCGGTCATGCCCCGGAGATCGCCGCCGCTGTCAATGCCGATCCATACGGCGGCGGACAGGTCCGGCGTAAAACCGACAAACCAGGCATCTTTGTATTCGCTCGTAGTGCCGGTCTTGCCGGCCGCCGGGCGGCCGATGTTGGCGGCATAGCCTGTGCCGCGGCTGATCACGTCCTGCATCATGTTGTTGACGATGTATGCGCTGTTGACCGGAACTACTTGCCGGGAATTGGTTCTCGCCATAAATATCGTTTTGTTGTTGCGGTCGACAACTTTCATTACCGCCACAGGTTCCGTATACAAGCCGTTTTGCGCAAACACGCCGAACGCGCTGGCCATCTCCAGGGGCGTAACGCCGCGGGTCAGCCCGCCGAGCGCCATGGCGAGGTTGATGTCATTCACGTTGCCTGAGAGCACAAGTGTGGATATTCCCATTTTCTGAGCGAAACTGAGCACTCTTTCCGGCGTTACCTGCTGGGCGAGAAAAACGGCGGGGATGTTGTAGGAGTTTACCAAAGCCGTGCGCATGCTTATCTTGCCGTGAAAAGTCCAGTCATAATTGCGCGGCGACCAGCCGCCGGGCAGTTTCAGGTCTTTGTCGTCCATTATCGTGGCCGACGTGAGCCCGCTGTCGATCGCCGCCAGATACACGAAAGGTTTAAAAGCGGAGCCGGGCTGTCGCACCGCTAAAACCGCGCGGTTAAATTGATCTGTCCCCCGCCCGCCGATCATGGCTTTTATCTGCCCGTCGCGCGGGTCAAGGGCGATCAGCGCGCCCTGCGGCTGCTCTAGGCCGTTGGCGTCGGTCTCGTAAACAGGCACGTCGCGCATGGCGTTTTCCGCCGCCCGCTGCACGGCCATGTCGATGCTCGTATATACCTTCAGGCCTTCTTTGTAGACGGCGTCCGCGCCGAATTTATCGATCAGGATCTGCGTTACGTAGTCAATGTAGTAATCCAGTTTGTTGGAAGCGGCTTTGCGGTGCGAAGTAACGTCGATTTTTTCCTCCCGGGCGGCCTTTGCCTCCTCGGGCGTTATGAATTTGTATTTTGCCATCTGATCCAAAACAATGTGCTGGCGCTCTTTGGCGGCGTCAAAATTGGCGAGCGGCGAAAAATAGTTGGGGCTCTTGGGGATGCCCGCCAGCATGGCGGCCTGGGCCAAAGAAAGTTTGCCGACATCTTTGCCGAAGTAAACCATCGAAGCCGACTGCACTCCGTAAGCGCCCTGCCCGAAATAGATCTGGTTAAGGTACATCTCAAGGATTTCGGATTTTGTGTATTTTTCTTCTATTTTGAGCGCGACGACCACTTCCTGTATTTTGCGGTTGAGCGTCTGCTCTTGTGTCAGGACGGTATTTTTGGCTAATTGCTGGGTTATGGTGCTGCCGCCTTCCGCGATCTGCGTATTGGTTATATTGCTCCAGGCCGCCCGCAGGATGGCGCGCAGGTCAATGCCGGCGTGCTGGTAAAAGCGGATGTCCTCAACCGCGATAAACGCGTCCTGCACATCCTTAGGAATTTGGCTGAGCTTTACCGGTATGCGGTTTTCTTCCGATTTGGTCGTCGCGATGAGACTGCCGCGATTGTCGAAAAACTGCGAGGCGGCGGCCGGCTCAAGGCTGCCAAGTTGTTCGGGCAGGTTTTTCACGCTGGCGGTAACAAAACCGATTATTGTCCCGCAGATTATGACGAAACCTATAACGAAAACCACCGCGAACAAGCGCAGCAAGTTAAGTTTGGCCCGCTTTTTCCCCGCAGTCTTTTTAGCGGCGCTTTTGGCGTATTTGTCCGGCATTGGCAGGAAAACCCCCTGGAACTGTTTAGGTTATAATTTCATTTGTATTATAACATAAAAAACAAAATAATAAATTACAGGAAAAATGCCTTTTCTTCAGTTTTTCAACCGGGTTTTTATGTGCATGGTATAGCTGTGCATTTCTTTGTCGACGTATTGTTCCAATAGTTCCCAAACCTCTGTTTCCGCTTGATTAAAATACATTGCCGCGCCGAGAAAGACAATCCGCTCAACCACTTCGTCCGGCAATGTTTTCGCCCGGCCGGAGTAAAGTCTTTGAACTTCGGCGATGTTGAATATTTCTTCAAGTATTTCCGCGTCTTTGTAGGCTTTTATATTGCGGAAAGCTTTGACGGTGTTCTCCATGCCCAGCCTGTCGCAATAACAGACAAAGGAAATCAGCCCCTCAAAGCAAGCCGAATTGTTAAAGTCCGCGATATGCAAAAGATCGTTGATAAACTGCGGGTAATTGGCGGCGGTCTCCTCGGTTATGCCGTGGCGCAGCTTCCCCCATTTGTCCAGCACTATGTTTATCACGTCGGCGCCGGAAATGACTACGATGTTTTCCAGCAGCAGATCCACGAAGTTCATTCTTTTCACCTCATACCGTTATTTCGCCCACTCCATGACATAATCCTGCAAAGGCAGGGCAATACCGGTCCCCGGCAAAAGCGCGGCCTCTTTGCGCCGCGCTTTTAAAACGGCGTTAAGGGAGCCTCTGACAATCCATCGCGGCACTACGGCGAATTTTTTCCCGTCTGGGCCGCTTTGGCGAAAGGGCGGCAGCCCCGCCAGCTTTCAGCGGCCAAGCGGCCTGAAAACACGCCGCCATTTAGGGCAAGGTAAGCCCGTCCCCGCAAGGCAGGCGAAGGTTTGAGGCTGCCGCCCCCCCCCATCGCGGACAATCGGCAGTTCATTGCTCGCCCGCGGCCGCAAAAACCCCTCGCCCGACATCCCGCAAGCGATTGTCAGATGCGCCCCTATTTATAATTTATCTTGGCCCAACAGCTTGCGCCGCTTTGCTGCAGGGTAAAGGGCAGTTGATAAAGTTCGGTGAATTTTTCCGCGTCCAGAATGTTTTCTTTCCGCCCCGCCGCCTTGACTTTTCTGTTTTGTATGAGCAAAAGGTGGCTGCTGAAACAAAGCGCCAGGTTGACATCGTGCAATATGGCGACGACCGCGAGCCCAGCGCTGACGCACAGGTTTTCCAGTATGGAAAACACCTCGCTTTGGCTTTTTACGTCAAGATGCGCGGTCGGCTCGTCCAGCAGCAATACGTCAACGTCTTGCGCGAGCGCGCGGGCGACCCATACTTTCTGCCTTTCCCCTTGGCTGAGTTGATGCATGAAACGGCCGCGCTTGTCGCTGATCCCCACGGAGCGCATGGCTTCCTCCACTTTGCCCTTGTCATCCGCCTCTACCCGCGCGAAACGTCCCAGATGCGCAAACCTTCCCATGAATATCGTTTCTTCGACGGTAAAAGAATTGTTCCCTTCCTCGACCGCGACCATCCCTATCCTGCGGGCAACCGCTTTGCGTTCCATGTCGGCGAGCGGCCTGCCTTCCCAAAAGACCGCCCCTTTGCAACAAGGCAGCCAGCCGCCCAAGGTCTTTAAGAAGGTGGTCTTGCCGCTGCCGTTGGGACCCAATACCCCCCAAAACTCCCCTTTGTTTAAAGCAAAAGAAAAATCGGCGAGAATAGTGGCCTTCCCTAACCGAACAGAAACATTGTCGGCCACGAGAAGCGATTTGTCCATCACATGCGCCCCCTTGCCCAAAGGATGTAAAGGAAAAAGGGCGCGCCGAAAAGTGCCGTAACGACGCCGACCGGCAAGGCGGAAAACCACGGCGCAAGGCGGATAAGCCCGTCCGCCCACAAAAGCATTATCCCGCCCCAAACAGCCGAAAGCGGCAGCAGGGTAACGTGCGAAGCGCCCGTCCAATTGCGCAGAAGATGCGGCGCGACCAAACCGATAAAACCGATCGACCCGCTCATGGAAACGGCGAGGCTGGTGATGACTGCGGAAAGAAAAAGGATTACGTTGCGTACTTTTTTTACTTCCACGCCGAGAAAAAACGCCTGCTCGTCCCCTATGCTTATAAGGTCAAGTTCGCGGGCGTAGCCGCAGGTTATGATTATGCACAGGACGATAAAGCCGCAAATGAAAGGATAATTGTCCGGCGGCATGGCGACGCTGCCCATGATCCAAAAAAAGATCAGTTGCATTTGCTGGGAATAAAGCGACATGAGCGCGCTCAAGCAAGCACTGGCGAGGGACGAAATGGCTACGCCGGCCAAAAGCAGGTGAGTTATCGACCCGGTCACGGCGAATTTGGCGTCAAGCCCTTTGACGATGGCGACGGTGCTTATGCCGCCGACAAAAGCCATGAAGGCGATTAAGTTGGGATAGCCCGCGATAATGGCGATGGCCGCCCCTAAAGCCGCGCCGCCGGAGATGCCGAGTATAAACGGCTCCGCCAAGGGATTCTTGAATATCGCCTGCTGGCATACGCCGGCGGTGGCGAGAGCCGCCCCCACGGTAAGTGACAGCAATATCCGCGGCCAGCGCAGCCGCCAGACAATCAATTCTTCCTGCGCCGTGAAATTGTCGCCGAAACCGAGCAATGAACGGACAAAATGGGCAAAGCCTATCTCGTGCGCGCCTGCAGACAAAAGCAGGCATACGCTGATTAAAAGCGCCGCGAAGGCTAGAACGAAAGACCAGCTTGTTTTCATTTTACCGTCCCTCGCCGTAAACGGCGTCCACAATCTGCGGCAGGGCTTCAATGCTGCGCGGGCCGGGGCGCACAATCCAATCGCCGAACACAGTAACCACCCGGCCGCCGCGCACGGCGCCCAACTCCCTCAGCGTGTCCGGCATTATATCGGCGCGGCTTCCCATGTCGTTGCCGCGCAGCCTAAGGTATACGTCAGGATTGGCGGCGTATATTTTTTCAATGTCCCAATTGTAGTAGTCGGCATCCGCGCCGCCCGCGACGTTAATGCCGCCCGCTTCCGCCACCAGCCCGCTCAGATAGGAACGCCGGCCAACGGTCAGGATGGGTTTGTCCCAAACCTCTATAAACACGCGCGGCTTGTCCGTATGCCGGGCAAGCCGCGTTTTAGCCTCCCGGCGCCCCGCGTCCAGTTTTTGGCGCAAAGCGCCGCCTTCTTTCTCTCTTCCTATTGTTTGGGCAATAGTGTCTACGCTCGCGAGTATTTCGTCAATGTCCGCGTTCTTCACCGGCATGACGTAAAGGCCGGCCCTTTGCAATTGGCGGATCGCCTCCGACTGCAAGGTGCTGTTGGCGAATACGACGTCAGGGCCGAGCAGGACGATTTTTTCTATGTCGGGGGCGAAAAATCCGCCTATTTTTTCTTTGGACAGCGCCTGCGCCGGATAGTCGCAGTAAGTGGTTACCCCGACAATCTCCGCATCGGCGCCGAGCGCGAAAAGTATTTCCGTATTCGACGGCGACAAAGACACTATTTTTGTTATTTTCTGCCGGGGCCTGTCCTCTACGGACGGCGGCCTTAGCGCTCCTTCGCCCGCCAGTCCGGCGGCGATCAAAAAAAACATGATAAAAAGAATATATTCGCGCTTGTTCATGGTTCGCCTTTCGCTGAAAAATAGTCGCCCCGGCTGCGCCGCCGCAGGATTTTTTCGGAATGCGGCGGCATTGGGCATTTATTCGGGCGGCAAAGGAAACTTTACATAGGAATTTAAGCCGCCGCCGATATTCACCATGGGCTTTACCATGTCAGAGGGCTTGATTACGGCCTCAATAAACCGAGGCTCATCAGCCGCCAGCGCCCCGTCGAGCGCGGCTGCGAATTTTTCCGCTGTATCCGCCCGCTCGCCCTTTATTCCGAAAGCTCCCGCGTAAGCGATAAAATCCATTATGGGCGGCAATTCACAGGAAAAACGCCGCCCTTCAAAAAGCACTTGCTGCAACTGGCGTATCATGCCCAATCCGTCGTTGTTGAACAGTACGCTGACAATCGGCAATTTATGCCGGGCAATAGTATAAAGCTCGTTGCCGGTCATTTTGAAGCCGCCGTCGCCTGACACGACGACAACGCGGCTACCCGGCCGGGAAAACTGCGCGCCGATCGCCGCCGGAAGGCCAAACCCCATGCAACCTTGTCCGCCGGAAGTTATCCAGTTGCGCGGGCGGGCAATCCTGATGTGCTGCGCCACCCACATTTGATGCTGTCCGACGTCGGTTACGATAATTACGTCGCGCCCACGCGCCGCATCATCCAAAGCCCGCACAAAAAGCGGCGCGGCCGTCCCCCGGAAAGACTCGTCGACGCCCGGCCATTCGTTAATGGAATTCCACCAGGATTGCGGGGTTTTGCCGCTGATTCGCGCACAAAGTTTCCGCAGGCAGCATTTCATGTTGCCTGCCAAACCTATGCCGGCAAAAACATTTTTGTCAATTTCCGCCGGATCGACGTCTACGTGTATAACAGTTTTCTTTTCGGTATAGGCTTTGGGGTCGCCGGTAACCCGGTCGTTGAACCTGCTGCCCACCGCCAGAAGGACGTCGGCGGCCTGTACCGCGTTGTTCGCCCGCTCCAGTCCGTGCAGTCCGGTCATGCCCAAAAACAGGCGGTGTTCTCCCGGAAAAGCGCCCAGGCCCATGAGCGTGCTGCCCACGGGCATATTTATTTTCTCCGCCAGCTCCACCAGTTCCGGCTGCACCTCGGCGGCAACCGCCCCTCCGCCGGTCAAAAGAAGCGGCCGGCGCGCGTTCTTGATCGCCGCGGCGGCCGCGTCGATGTCGTCGTTGCCGCATTGCCGCTCAAACGCGACATCCCGGTTTTTTCCTTCGCCGGGAACATATTCGATCGGCATGACCTGTATGTCACGCGGCACATCGACCAATACCGGCCCCGGCCGGCCGGATTTGGCGATGTCGAAAGCCAGCCGGATGGTCCCGGCAAGATGTTTCGGGTTTTTAACTAAGAAATTATGCTTGGTAACCGGCATGCTGATCCCGGTTATATCGACTTCCTGAAAAGCGTCGCGCCCGATCAGGTTTCGCGCCACCTGCCCGGTGATCGCCACCACCGGTATGGAGTCCATGAAAGCGGTGGCCAAGCCTGTTATCAAGTTGGTTGCGCCCGGGCCGGAGGTGGCGATACATACGCCGACCCGCCCGCTGCCCCTGGCGTAACCGTCGGCGGCGTGCGCCGCCCCCTGCTCGTGGACGGTAAGTATATGCTCAATAGTTTTTGAGCCGGCCAGCGCATCGTAAAAAGGCAAAATAGCGCCGCCGGGGTAGCCAAACACTTTGTCCACCCCTTGTTCTTCCAAACAGCGAAGTATTATATTGGCGCCGCTCATTTGCATATCGTATCCTCCCCAATGACCTGCCCGGCGCTATTAAAGCTCTTTTTCCACCAGGGCGCTCATCTGTTCCGTCGTTACTTTGGTAAAACCTGCGCCGTAAAGGTCAGCCGTCCGGTAGCCCATTGCCAGAACTTTGTCCACCGCGCCTTCTATCGCGGCGGCGGCGGCTTCCTCGCGCAGGGAAAAACGCAAAAGCATGGCGGCTGAAAGAATGGCGCCCAATGGGTTGGCGATGCCCAATCCGGCAATGTCCGGCGCCGACCCGTGAATAGGCTCAAACAAGCCGGGCCCTTCGCCCACGCTGGCGGACGGCAGCATGCCGATCGAACCGGTAATGACGGCGGCCTCGTCGCTTAAAATATCGCCGAAAAGATTGCTTGTTACTATGACGTCAAAGGCTTTGGGATTTAAGATCAATTGCATGGCGCAATTGTCAACGTACATATTCTCCAGGCGCGCCCCGGGGAAATCCAGCGCCGCCCGCGCCGCGATTTTCCGCCAGAGGCGCGATGACGCGAGCACGTTGGATTTGTCGACCGACGTTACCTTTTTTTTGCGCGACAGCGCCGCCCGCAGGGCATAACGCACCACCCGCTCAATTTCCGGCGCGCTGTACTCCTCCATATCCCAGGCGCGCTCTATTGTTTCTCCATCGATAAAAGCCTCGCGGCGCTTGCCGAAGTATATGCCGCCGGTAAGTTCGCGCACGATCAGAAGGTCAGCACCAACGACATTTTCCGCTTTAAGGGGCGAGTTGTCGGCCAGCGCGGGCTGGACGCGGACAGGGCGCAGGTTTATGTAAAGGCCCATTTCTTTGCGCAAACCGAGTATGGCTTTTTCCGCTCTAAGTTCCGGCGGCACATCGTCCCACTTTGGCCCGCCGACCGCGCCGAGCAGCGCCGCGTCAGCCTCCGCGCAGGCCGTTACCGTGTCGGCGGGCAAAGGCAGCCCGAATTTGTCAAGCGCCGCGCCGCCCGCGCATTTTTCCACAAATTCAAAATTTATTTTTTGTTTTGCCGCCGCTTTGTCCAGCACGCGCCGGGCGGCGGCCACTATTTCCGGCCCTATGCCATCGCCGGGTATGAGTATGATTTTCTTCATCGTTTCCGCCTCATTTACTTTCATCTCGCCGGACGCGCGCCGGAACGGGAACACTATCATTTTCAAAAAGCGCGAGCCGCCCAACAAGGCGATGCTTCGCCTTGGGCGTCAAGCGCCGGCGATTTCAGCCGGATCGGTTATCCGGCCAGTTACGGCGCTGGCCGCCGCCACGTAAGGTCCCGCTAAGTATATTTCGCTGTCCGCCGCCCCCATGCGCCCTTTGAAATTGCGATTGGTGGTGGACACTGCCCGCTCGCCCGCCGCCAGTATGCCCATGTGCCCGCCAAAGCAAGGCCCGCAGGTAGGAGTGCTGACCGCCGCCCCGGCGTCGACAAATGTCCGCAGGTAGCCGAGAGCCATCGCTTGGCTGTAGATCTCTTGCGTGGCGGGAATGACGATGGCGCGGACTTTTTTATTTATTTTGCGCCCCTTCAGGATTTCCGCCGCCTGGGCGAGATCGTCCAGCCGCCCGTTCGTGCAGGAACCTATGACCGCCTGATCTATGGCGACGCCGGAAAGTTCTTTGGCGGGCTTGACGTTTTCCGGCAGGTGTGGGCAGGCGACCACCGGTTCCAGCAGGGAAAGGTTTATTGCAACCCTTTTCTCGTAAAACGCGTCCGCATCCGCCGTTTCCGGCCGGCATGCCCGCTGCGCGCGCCCTTCAAGATAGGCTTCGGTAACGCTGTCGCAGGGAAATATGCCATTTTTGGCGCCGGCTTCGATCGCCATGTTCGCTATGGTAAAACGATCCGCCATCGTCAGCCGCGCAACGCCCGATCCCGAGTATTCCAATGATTTATAACGGGCGCCGTCTACGCCGATCCGCCCGATAAGCGCAAGGACTACATCCTTGCCCCGCACGTAGCGCGGCAGGCTGCCGCAAAGTTCAACGCCAATGGCGGCGGGGACTTTAAGCCAGGCCCGGCCGGTCGCGAGCGCCGCCCCGAGGTCGGTCAGGCCAACGCCGGTGGCGAAAGCGTTAAGCGCCCCGTAAGTGCAGGTATGCGAGTCGGCGCCGACGATCAGATCCCCGGGCGCGATTAGCCCGCTGTCCGGCAGGAGGGCGTGTTCTATACCCATGCGGCCTATTTCAAAGTAATGGGCTATTTGATATTTTCGGGCAAATTCACGCAGTTTCTTCGCCAATTCCGCCGATTTCATATCGTTGGCCGGACAAAAATGATCCGGCACCAGCACAACTTTATTTTTGTCAAAAACCGCCGGTCGACCAATTTTCTCAAATTCAGCGAAAGTCTGCGCGCCCATTATGTCGTTGGTCAGCGCCAAGTCAACGGCGGCGGTTATAATGTCGCCCGCCTCCACTTTATCCACTTCGGCGCGCCTGGCGAGTATTTTTTGCGTTACGGTCATGCCCACGGTCAGTTTTTTCCTTTGACGTAGTTGATCAGCCCGCCCGCTTTGGTTATTTCTTGTATGAATCCCGGCAGGGGCTTGGTCGCGATGGTTATATTTTTGTTTGTGATTTTAATTTCGCCTTTGGCGGCGTCTACCTCCAGCGTGTCGCCGTCCTCGATCTTTTCCACTTCCTCCCCTATTTCCATGGCCGGCAGGCCAATGTTGATAGCGTTGCGGTAAAAGATTCGGGCAAAGCTGTCGGCGATGACCGCCGGCACTCCCCTGACTTTAAGCACGAGCGGCGCGTGTTCGCGGCTGGAGCCGCAACCGAAGTTCTTGCCTGCGACTATATAATCGCCTGTCCGCGCCTGTTTGGCGAAATCGGCGTCTATGTCTTCCATGGCGTGTTCCGCCAGTTCATGGTGGTCGGCTATATTCAAATAGCGGGCGGGAATGATGACGTCGGTATCGACATGGTGGCCGTAGCGCCAGACATTTCCTGCTTTTTTCCTCATAATCGGCAACCTCCGGTTTTATTTGTCATATTTCGGCCGGATGGGCGATACGGCCCAATACGGCGCTGGCGGCGGCAACATAGGGCCCGGACAGATAGACTTCGCTGTCCACGTGTCCCATCCGCCCCCTGAAATTGCGGTTGGTCGTGGACACTGCCCGCTCCCCCGCCGCCAGTATGCCCATATGCCCGCCCAGGCAAGGCCCGCAGGTGGGAGTGCTGACCGCCGCCCCCGCTTCGATAAAGTCCTTTATGTAGCCGCGTTCCATCGCTTCCAGATAGACAGCTTGCGTAGCCGGCAAAACGATCATCCGTACGCCTTCGTGAATTTTGCGGCCGCGAACAATCTCCGCCGCTTGCTTTAGATCCGACAGCCGGCCGTTAGTGCAGGAACCGACAATCACCTGGTCTATTTTCGTTTGTTTGAGTTGGGCAGCCGGCTTGACGTTCTCCGGCAGATGCGGGCAGGCGACCACCGGTTCCAACCGGGAAAGGTCAAGGGTTATCGTCTGTTCAAAGGCGGCGTCCCCGTCCGGCGCGACCGGTTCATAGGGTCGGGCCGCCCTGCCGCTCAAATATTTTTCCGTGATGGCGTCAAAAGGAAAGATCCCGGCTTTGCCGCCGGCTTCGATCGCCATGTTGCAGATGGTCAGGCGATCGTCCGCCGAAAGCTGCGCTATGTCGCCGGAAAATTCCAGCGACCGGTAGCGCGCCCCGTCCACCCCGATCATGCCGATAAGGGAAAGTATGACGTCCTTGCCCTTCACGTAAGGCGGCAGATGGCCCGTAAGCTCCACTTTAATGGTAGGGGGAACCTTGAACCAACTGCTGCCTGACGCCATGGCCGCGCCGATGTCCGTCTGCCCGACACCCGTGCCGAAAGCGTTCAGCGCGCCGTACGTGCAGGTATGCGAATCGCCGCCAATAATGACTTCCCCGGGCGCGATCAGTCCGATTTCCGGCAAAAGGGCGTGTTCGACGCCCATGCGCCCCACGTCGTAATAATGGGTTATATCCTGCGCAAAGGCAAAATCACGGACGACCTTGCACATCTGCGCCGATTTGATGTCTTTATTGGGCGCGAAATGATCCAGCACCAGCGCAATTTTATCTTTGGCGAAAACTTTTCCCTGGCCGATTTTTTCAAATTCCCAGATTGCCGGCGGCGCCGTTATGTCGTTGGCCAGCACCAAGTCGACGCCGCAGATCAAAAGCTCCCCCGGTTCGACCTTTGCCCGGCCGGCGTGTTTTGCCAATATTTTCTCCGTTATGGTCATGCCCATAAAAAACACCTCTTTGCCGGCGCGTTTTCACAGCGCGCCCTCGTCGTTGCCTGGAAACCCGCAAGCTGCGATCATGCTGTTGATCGCGTTTATGTAGGCCCTTATGCTGGCTTCGATAATGTTTGTGCTAAGACCGCGCCCGTAAAATTTCTTGCCTTCGCGCTCGACAAGCACCGTAGATTCACCGAGCGCGTCCACGCCGCCGGTAACGGCTTTCAATTGGAAATCTTTCAGATCAATGTCAAAGCCTACCGCTTTTTCCACCGCTTTATAGGCGGCGTCAACCGGCCCGTCGCCGAAACAGACTTCTTCCGTCCTGCCCGTGCTTGATTCCAACACTACCGAACCGATCGCCCGCCCTCCGCTTGAGCTGTGTTCCTGATGAGATACCAAACGGAACCATTCAGGCCGGTAAGCGGCCTTCTCGGATACCAACGCTTCGATGTCCCGGTCGGAGATATTCTTTTTGCGGTCGGCCAATTCTTTAAAACGAACAAAAAGCTGGTTGTTTTTCTCCTGATCAAAATCGTAGCCCATTTCCTGCAAACGGGCGACGAAAGCGTGCCGCCCGGAATGTTTGCCGAGGACGATGGCATTGGAACTTATGCCGACAGTTTCCGGCGTCATAATCTCGTAAGTCAAGGGATTGGAGAGTACGCCGTGCTGGTGTATGCCCGCCTCATGCGCGAAAGCGTTTTCGCCGACAATCGCTTTAATGGGGTGGATGCCGACGCCGGTCAGCGAGCTGACCAGCCGGCTGGTCCTGAATATTTGCTGCGTGTCTATGTTGGTGGCCACCTTATAGTAATTGCCGCGGGTCGCCAGGGCCATTACTACCTCTTCCATGGCGGCGTTGCCGGCCCTTTCGCCAATGCCGTTTACCGTACATTCCACCTGCCGCGCGCCCGCTTCAATCGCCGCGAGGGAGTTGGCCACGGAAAGGCCCAAATCGTCGTGGCAATGCACGCTGATGACCGCTTTGTCGATATTCTCCACATGCTCGCGCAGATAGCGGATAAGGCCGGCGTATTCGCCCGGCGTGGTATAGCCTACGGTATCGGGCACATTGACAATGGACGCGCCCGCATTTATGGCTTTTTGGTAAAGCCGGCGGAGAAAGTCCCAATCCGAACGGGTCGCGTCCTCGGCGGAAAATTCCACTTCCCCTGCGTATCGGCGGGCGAGCGCGACCGACTTTTCCGCCGCTTCCAATACTTCGTCCCGGGTCATCTTCAATTTGTACTCCAAGTGTATGTCGCTAGCGGCGATAAATACGTGTATGCGCGGATTTTCCGCCGCCCGGAGCGCCTCTCCGGCACGTTCGATATCTTCCTGCGCGGTTCGGGCCAGGCCGCAGACGATAGATTCCTTGATGTTTTCCGCGATCGCTTTTACCGCTTCAAAATCGCCGTTTGAAGTTATGGGAAAACCCGCTTCAATAACATCTACTTTCATCTTGGCCAACGCGCGGGCTATTTCCAGTTTTTCCGGTATGCCGAGCGCTATGCCGGGAGTCTGCTCCCCGTCGCGCATGGTTGTGTCAAAAATCTTGACTATCCGGTTATCCATACAATACCTCCTAAAAATAGCGGCCGGCATTTTGTCCGAGAGGAAGCTCCAATAATCTGGCGGAAGCCATGGATTATTAGAAGTTCACGGAACTATTGCTTTTTTATCCAACTCATCATCGACCGCAGGTCGCGCCCGACCACTTCTATCGGATGCGCGGCTTCGCGCCGGCGGGCCGCGTTAAAGGCCGGGCGGTTGGCTTGGTTCTCTAACAGCCAGCGGTTGGCGAAGGTTCCGTTTTGTATCTCTTTCAAAATCCGGCGCATTTCGTTTTTTGTTTCCTCCGTAATGATGCGCGGCCCGGAAACGTAGTCGCCGTATTCGGCGGTGTCGCTGACCGAATGGCGCATTTTGCCCATTCCGCCTTCATAGAGCAGGTCGACAATCAATTTCATTTCGTGCATGCACTCAAAATAGGCGCTTTCCGGCTTGTAGCCGGCTTCCACCAGCACTTCAAACCCGGCCTTGATCAGGGCGGTAATGCCGCCGCACAAAACGCACTGTTCGCCAAAAAGATCCGTTTCGGTTTCCTCGAGGAAAGTAGTTTCCAAAACCCCGGCGCGCGTCCCGCCGATGCCGCGGGCGTAAGCCAGCCCTATGTCATGGGCGTTGCCGGAGGCGTTTTTATGCACGGCCAAAAGACAGGGGACACCGGCTCCTTCCGTATATACGCGCCGCACGAGATGCCCTGGCCCTTTGGGGGCGACCATGAATACGTCGATGTTCGGCGGCGGCGCGATTTGCCCGAAATGGATATTGAACCCGTGCGCGAAAGCAAGCGCCGCGCCTTCTTTAAGGTTCGGCTGGATCTGCTCTTTGTAGAGGGCGGCCTGTTTTTCGTCCGGAACAAGTATCATTACTATATCGGCTTTTTTCACGGCCTCGGCAGTTTCCAAGGCTTTAAGGCCGGCTTTTTCCGCTTTTTCGATTGACTTGCTGCCCTTATAAAGTCCAACGACCACATCGACGCCGCTGTCTTTCAGATTGAGGGCGTGCGCGTGCCCTTGGCTGCCGTAGCCAATAACCGCTATTGTTTTGCCTTTCAAAAATTCCATGTTCGCGTCTTTGTCATAATACATTTTTGCCATTTTTACCTCTCCTTTAAAGTAAATTATCTGTAGATTTTATTTTCAGGGAACATCCAATTGAAAAACGGCCGTCAGATCACCATGCAGGTATTTTCCCCCACATCCTCATCCGGCCAGTTATATCTGGAAGCCTTGCCGAAACTCATGCATTTGTCCCCCCGCTCAAGGGCGATGACGCCCGTCTGCACCATTTCGAGTATGCCGTAAGGCGCCATTATATCCACAAAAGCCTTGATTTTGCGCTCAACGCCTGTTACCTCGAATATAACGGCTTCGGCGCCGATATCTATGACGCTGACGCGAAACACCTCGGCCAGCTTTAATATTTCCATGCGGTTGCTGCCTGCCGCCACTTTGACAAGCGCCATCCCTCTTGACATTTTTGTTTCATCAGGCAAAAGGCGCACGTCTTCCACCTCGACTAATTTAACAAGCTGTTTCATGATCTGCTCCACCGTCGCGTCGTCGTTGTCCACGGTTACCGTCATGCGCGAAAATTTTTTGTTTTGCGTCATGCCGACGGCCAGGCTGTCGATATTGAACCCGCGCCGGGAAAACATGCCGGCCACGCGCATAAGCACCCCCGGTTGGTTCCTTACCACTATTGACAAAACCTTTTTCATTGCCATCCCCCCTGAAAACCTAAAGCCCCTATCCGCCGAATCTGCGGATAGGGGCGCAAAAACGCGATACCACCCTATTTTTTGCTCTGCACCGAACTAATGCTGTTCTCATCCGGCCGCGGGTAACGTCCGCCGACGCCTTGCCCTACAAATTTTCAGGCAAGATGTTCCCAGGCGAAGTATTCACTACCGAAAGTCTCCCGACCCCCTGACGGAACCGTCTTGGCTCGCACCAACCGCCAACTCTCTAAACCGGCCTGCCCGCAGCTTTTTTCCTGGTCATCACATTTATTGGCATATTGTCTTAATTGTTTAATATTATGACAGCATTAACGCTAATTGTCAACAAGTAAATTATTTTCGCCCGCCGCCTTTTCAATCTCCGCTCCGCCTGCACAGGCGCCGCGCCGGAGCAGCCTGCCTTCGTAAGCGCGCAGCGCGCGGCAAAATTCCCGCCGCGTACAAACTTGGCCGAACAGCTTGCGACATTCCGCCGCAAAGGGCAGCCCCTTGATGTAATCGCCGGCATGCCGGCGCATTTCTTTAAGCGCCACGGTTTCCCCTTTGTGTTCAATCAAAAGCTCCAAATGCCGCGCCATGAGCGCGAATTTTTCCGGCGCGCCCGGCGGGGGCGGCAAAGGATCTCCCCGCAGGCAAGCGGCGATTTCGGCAAACAGCCAAGGGTTGCCCGCTGCCGCCCGCCCGATCATAACCGCCGCGCAGCCGGTTTCGGCAAACATCCGCTTGGCGTCCGCAGCGGCTTTTATGTCGCCGTTACCGATGACGGGTATGCCAACCGCGCCAACGGTCGCCTTTATCACCTGCCAGTCGGCCGCGCCGGCGTAAAATTGGGAACGCGTCCGGGCGTGAACGGTTATGGCCAATGCGCCGGCTTTCTCGGCCAAAAAAGCGATTTCCGGCGCGTTCACCGCATGTTCGTCCCAACCAGAGCGTATTTTCACCGTTACCGGTATATTTACGCTATCGGCCATCCGGGCGACTATCTCGTAAACAAGCGCCGGTTCCCGTAAAAGTGCCGCGCCCTCGCCGTTTTTTACTACTTTGGCCGCCGGGCAGCCCATATTGACGTCGATTATGTCGGGCGAAAGATCAGCCGCGCGTTTGGCGGCCAAAGCCATTTCCTCCGGGTCGCGGCCGAAAAGCTGCACGGCGAACGGCCTTTCCGCCTGTTCAAACCGCATTAGGGCCAAAGTGTTTTTGTTGCTATATAAAAGCCCCTTGGCGCTGACCATCTCCGACACCAAAAGGCCGCAGCCCTTTTCCTTGGCCAGCCGCCGGAACGGTTGATCAGTTATGCCCGCCATCGGCGCCAAAACGATCGGCGGTTCTATGGTCAGTTTGTTTATCTGCATGATTTACCTCTGGCGCCGGCAAGTTGCGTTTATGGATGATCCTGAGCCCGTCAAGGGTCAAAAACGGTTCCAGAGAATTAATGGCCGAAGCTTCGGAAGCCATCAGCGCGGCTAAACCGCCGGTGGCTATGACGTGGGCAGATTGGCCAAGTTCTTCTTTCATCCTTTTTATTATGCCTTCGATCAGCCCGACATAGCCGTAAATGATGCCGGCCTGCATGCTGCGTACTGTATTGCGGCAGATAACCGTCCGGGGCTTGCGCAATTCGATCCTCGGCAATTTGGCCGCGCGCTGAAAGAGGGCGTCCGTGGAAATTCCTATGCCGGGCGCGATCGCGCCGCCCAAATATTCGCCTTTTCCGTTGATCACGCAAAAGGTCGTGGCCGTGCCCATGTCTATGACAATAATGGGCGCAAAATCCCGGTATTTTTCATAGGCGGCCACGGCGTTGACGATACGGTCGGCGCCGACTTCGCGCGGGTTTTCATACTTAATGGCTATACCGGTTTTTACGCCGGGGCCGACGATGAGCGGCTTGACATTAAAATACCGCTGGCACATGCGAACGAGCGGCACCGTCAAAGGCGGCACAACGGTGGAGATGACTATGTCGCGTATCGCTTCCATGTCTATACGGCTGTGCGCGAAGAGGTTCCCGATCAGTATGCCGTATTCGTCGGCCGTCTTGTTCCGGTCGCTGGAGACGCGCCAGTGCACCACAAGCGTTTCCTCGTCATAAATGCCGGCGACGATATTGGTATTGCCGACATCCAACACCAACAGCATTTTATTGCTTGCCCCCTCGTATCAATAATGTCAATATTGCCATCGCAGGCGCGTTAAACATAGCCTCCGCTCCCGGCCATACGGACAGAGACATCGCCTGCGAGGACTTTTTCCAACTTGCCGGAATCGCGAAGCACCAGCAGCGCTCCGGTTTCATCAATATCCACGGCTTCGCCGGCAAAGGATCCGTCCGGCGCGTCTACGCGCACTTTGCGCCCCAAGGTTGCGGAATATTCGCGCCACCGTTTCAGCGCCGGGACAAAGCCGCCCTTTACCGTCTCGTCATATGTTTTCTCCAGCGTGCCAAGCACATTGGCCAGAAGGCGCGCCCGCTTGACCGGCGCGGCGGCGAAATCATTCAGCGAGCCGGCCTTGCCTTTCAGGTCGCCGGGCAAAACATCCTCCGGTATATCGGTGTTTATGCCCGCCCCTATGACCACATAATTGATCGCTTCCATCTCGGCGCTCATTTCCGTCAGTATGCCGCAAATTTTCTTTCCTTGCAGCAAAATATCGTTCGGCCATTTTATGCTCGCTTGCACTCCCGGATAAATGGCCAGCGCCTCCGCCAAAACTACCGCCATAAGCAAGGTTAGCTTCGGCGCTTCTTGCGGCAGAAAGGGCGGGCGCAATACGGCGGAAAACCAAAGTCCCCTGTGCAAAGGCGAAAACCAGCCCCTGGCAAGGCGGCCGCGGCCGCCTGTCTGTTCTTCCGCGACGACGAGCGTCCCGTGCGGGCAACCGTCAAGCGCCTCTTGCTTGGCGACATTGTTGGTGGATTTTACCGAAGTGCGGTAGATGATCCTTCGCCCCAGCCAACGCGTGTCCAAACAGGCGGCTATCTCCCCCGGCAGGACGAGGTCGGGCGGGGAATAGAGGATATAGCCTTTTTTATTGACGGCCTGAATGTCGTAGCCGGCTTGTTTCAGCCTCTGGATGTGTTTCCATACAGCCGTCCGCGAAACCAACAGTTTTTTCGATATTTTTTCCCCCGACAGCGGAGTCCCGATATGTTCGCGTAAAATGTTTATGATGGCATCCCGCATTTTTGCCTCTGAACCCCCGATGCCACCCTAAAAAATAGCGACGGCTGTCCGTCGCTATTTTTTAGGGTGGAAAATTG
The DNA here is from genome assembly GCA_031290885.1 of Acidaminococcales bacterium. NCBI lineage: Bacteria > Bacillati > Bacillota > Negativicutes > Acidaminococcales > Acidaminococcales bacterium. The sequence goes on along the minus strand of JAISLQ010000007.1, from coordinate 5,598 downwards.
TTAAAAAACCGTACGCGAGTTGTTGCCGTCAATAAGCGGCGGCTCCGGCCTGGCTGTTTCCGCTTTAGGCGCAGCAATCAGCGGCGCGGCGGCCGGTTCCGGAGCGGGTGCCGCCTTTTCTTTCCCCGCCGGCATGCAGCCGCGTTCCATAAGGCTGGCAATGTCTTCGGCTTCGAGCGTCTCCCATTCCAGCAGGGAATCGGCCAAAAGGTGCAGTTTATCAATGTTGTCGCGCAGAATGGTTTCCGCCTCGGCATAAGCTTCTTCAATAAACATTTTTACTTCTTTGTCTATAGCGAACGCGATTTCTTCGCTATAGTCCTTGTCATGGCCAAAGTCGCGTCCCATGAACACTTGGTCGCGCCTTTGCCCAAAGGTTACCGGGCCCAGCCGCTCGCTCATGCCGTACTGACAGATCATTTTGCGCGCGATCGCCGTAGCGCGCTCCAAATCGCTTTGCGCGCCGGTAGATATTTCCCCCAGCACGATTGACTCGGCTACCCGTCCGCCTAAAAGTTCCTTTATCGTATCAAGCAGTTCGGAGCGGGTGGCGTAGTTGCGGTCTTCCTTCGGGCGTGTCAGCGTATAGCCGCCCGCCCCGCCGCGCGGTATGATCGAAACTTTATGGACGGGGTCGGTATGTTTGAGCAAGGTGGCGATAAGCGCATGTCCGCCTTCATGGTAGGCCACCAGCCGTTTTTCTTTGTCGCTGATCACCCTGCTTTTGCGCTCAGGGCCGGCCATGACGCGTTCAATGGCATCTTCCATTTCATTTGCGCCAATGCGCTTTTTGTTGCGGCGAGCCGACAAAAGCGCCGCTTCGTTGACCATATTGCTTAAATCAGCGCCGGTAAAGCCCGGCGTGCCCCTAGCCAAAGAATCGAGATCGACGCCTTTCTCCACCGGTTTGCCTTTGGTATGCACTTTCAGTATTTCGCGGCGCCCCTTCACGTCCGGTTTGTCCACTACGATCTGGCGGTCGAAACGGCCGGGGCGCAAAAGAGCCGGATCAAGTATGTCGGGCCGGTTGGTGGCCGCGATAATGATGATCCCTTCATTGATGCCAAAACCGTCCATCTCAACCAGCAATTGATTGAGCGTCTGCTCGCGCTCGTCATGGCCGCCGCCGAGCCCGGCTCCCCTTTGCCGCCCAACTGCGTCTATTTCGTCAATGAACACTATGCAGGGGGCGCTTTTTTTCGCCTGTTCAAACAGATCGCGCACCCGCGAGGCGCCAACGCCCACAAACATTTCCACGAAATCCGAGCCGCTGATGCTGAAAAACGGCACGCCGGCCTCGCCGGCAACCGCTTTGGCCAAAAGGGTCTTGCCCGTGCCGGGCGGTCCGAAAAGCAGCACGCCTTTAGGTATGCGCGCGCCCAAATCATTGAATTTCTTGGGGTGTTTCAAAAACTCGACCACTTCTTCAAGTTCTTGTTTTGATTCATCCGCCCCGGCCACGTCGGCGAAGGATATCTTAACCTTGTCGTCGCCATACATCTTGGCGCGGCTCTTGCCAAAAGACATTACCCGGCTGCCGCCCCCTTGGGTCTGCTGCATAATGAAAAACCATACCCCGATGAGGAGCAGCATGGGCAAAAGCGAGGAGAACAGGCTGGTCCACCACGGCGGCTGCGGCGGCAATTCCGCTCTTATCTCAACATTGTTGCGCGCCAAAAGATCTATAAGTTTAGGGTCGCCGGGCGCTATGGTAGTAAACTCCACGCCGGCTTTGGTCTTGCCCCTGATGATGTTGTCAACAATCGTTACCTGCGCTATTTCGCCCTGTTCCACCTGTTTTACAAAGCTCGTATAGGAAATTTCCTGCTTGGGCACTGTATGCGAAGAATAAAAGTCAATGATATATATGGCAACTATTATTATCAGCAAATAAAAACTCACGTTTTTGAAAAATTTATTCAAAAATACAATCCTCCCTCCGGCAGTGAAAGCCAACGGCAACAATCAAATCATCAACCGCACGCTTGAATATTATAATACAATATGTTGGCGGCAAGGGCAAGCGGTATTTAATATACTTTACCGCCAATTAACCGGCACCCGCCAAAAACGCGGCGGCAAGGAAACAGTTCAAGTTTTACTGTATACGCTTTTTTTCAATATGCCGACATAGGGAAGGTTGCGGTATTTTTGCGCGTAGTCCAGCCCATAGCCAACGAGAAATTCATCCGGCGCGACAAAACCCGTGTAATCAACTGTCAGGGCAGTTTCGCGGCGCGCGGGCTTGTCAAGGAAGGCGCAGATTTTTAAGCTGGCCGGGCCCAACCCGGACAGCTTGGCGGCTGTGTAATTGAGCGTCAATCCAGTATCCGCGATGTCGTCCACCAAAATAATGTGGCGGCCGGCCATATCGCCGCCCACGTCTTTTTTCACGGTTATCCGTCCGCTGGACATGGACGACCCGCCGTAAGAGGACACGGACATAAAATCATAATAGACCGGCAAACGTATTTGCCGCGCCAGATCGGCCATAAAAGTTACCGCGCCGGTCAAAAGGCCGATCATTGTTATTTCCTGCCCGGCATAGTCGCGCGTTATCTCCTCGCCCAACTGCCCTACCCGTTCCTTTATCCTGCCGGCATCGGCAAATATGCGTTCAATGTCCTGTTCAAGATCCATTTATGTACTCCTTTTCGATCAGTTCAAGATAAATCCATTTGTCAACCGAACCGGATTCTTCGCGGTAAGCGCCGCGCACGCCGGCAATCCACAATATACCGGCGCCATCGACTACCAAAGGTATATTGTCTCTTTCCGCCAGCGGTATTTTGCTGTCAATAAGAAATTCTTTGAGTTTGCGCTTGCTGCCGTTCATGCCTGGCGGCAAAAACACGTCCCCGGGCGCCCTTGCCCTGACAACAAGCCCTTTATCGGCCACGGCAGCCGGAAAGGCCGCTTTGCGGGCATCGATTGCCCTTGGCTTTTCACCGCGAAAAATCGAGGCACGCACTATCCGTTTATCCGGCAATACTACCCGTCCGGGCACGGGCAGGAAATATTCGCCGGAAAGCGCCGCCTTTTTCTCCTGCAGATTGGCGGCCGAGAGCTGCAATGCGGCGTAATCTTTTTTTACCTTCAGTCCGCCCGGCAACTCCAGCACGGCGCCTGTCCTGCTTTCGCTTAAAAGCTCCTGCACTTTTGCGATGTGTTTATAATTTATGTAGGCATCCGGTTTCTCCTGCAAACATTCCTTGATCGCCATGAGCAGTACGCGGGAAACAATGGCCGGATCCATGCTTTTCAATTTACCGCTCGCAAGGGATACTTCCCCGTCTTGGACAGAAACCGCTTCTGTCCGATAACATTCCCTGGCCAAACCGGCCAAAAAATCGGCGTCGCGCGCGAGCATGCCGCCGAAACGGCAAATAGCCGGAATTACTTCAGGATTGTATTCGCCGAGGATCGGCAAAAGTTCCAGGCGCACTTTGTTGCGCAAATATTTCTTGTCTGAGTTGCTGCTGTCCGTCCGATAGTCAATGTTGTTTTGCCGGCAAAACGCTTCTATTTCTTTCCTAGATACGAACAGGAGCGGCCTGACAACATTGCCGCGGCGGTTTTTTATCCCGCTTGCCCCTTCGATGCCGCTGCCGCGCAAAATATTCATAAGGATGGTTTCGGCGTTGTCTTCCTGGTTGTGCGCCACGGCGACAACCGACAAGTCATGTTCTTTCGCCATGCCATCCAAAGCTCGATAGCGCAAGATGCGCGCCGCTTCCTCTGTCGAGCAGCCGTTTTCTTCCGCAAACGCCGGCACGTCTACTTTGGCCAAAACAAAAGGCAGGCCGCGCCGCCGGCAAAAATCACTTACCCACAAAGCGTCTTGCTGCGCTTCTTCTCCCCTGATTTGATGATTCACATGCCCGACTGTAATCTGCCAACTGAAAAGGCGCGACAATACGCACAGTATTTCCGCAAGACAAACGGAATCCATTCCGCCGGAACAGGCAACCAACACTTTTTCGCGGTATTTAAGCAGATTGTGTTTCTGTATGTAATTTTTTACTTTATTGACAAGCGCCCCGTCCAAATCCAAGGAGTCCCCTCTCCGGCATAAAACGGGCTGCCTTTGGGCAGACAGTCCAATGCGGGGTTGCAACCGCGTTCAACAAATAAACAAAAAGAGCATCGGGAAATGCCCTTTCGCCGGCACCCAGCCTGCGCGCGCCTGCCGGCGGGTCAGCCGCTGCGGCGGTTAGCGCCGCGCCCGCCGCGTTTTGTTTCCGTGTTCTTTTTAAGGTCAGTCAGCCGATCCTCGCTGTCTTTTAAGAACCTCGATATCTTGTCCTCAAAAGACGCTGCGGCAACCGGCGGCCGCCCGGCCGGCCGCACCGCCGGCTTTGCCGCTATACGCGCTTCCCCAGCGGCTCTTTGTTTGTTTTCGGGCGACGCCTGTTTTATGGACAACCCTATCTTTCCGCGCGGGTCAACGGAAAGCACTTTGACTTTGACTTTTTCCTTTTCTTTAAGAAAATCATGCACGTCACGCACATATAAGTCGGAAACCTCGGAAATATGGACAAGTCCCACATTGTTTTCAGGCAATTCAACAAAAGCCCCGAAATTAGTGATTCGCGTGATAACTCCCTCAATGACAGAACCTGCTTCTATCGCCATATACCCAGACAGGCCTCCTAATTTAACTTCCTTCTATAACCATAATAATTATACTCTTGCAAATTATTCCGTGTCAACAACTACTCTTTCACCAATACCGGCATTTCCTCTTTTTTTACCATATTGTAATGTTCGCGGGCAACTTTTTCTATATAAGAAGGGTCGTTGACGCTTTTTTGCTCTTCCTGCATTTTTTCATATTGGCGCGTCAATTCGGCAACCTTTGTCCTGGTCGCGTTTATTTCATTATTCAAATGATAAATCTTAATTTCCTGCTCAATAATCTGCACAACGAAAAAACACAGCAAAACAATAAAAGTGCAGCGAAAAAGACTTATTTTTCTGTGCTTTATCATAAACCCACCGCAAATAAATTTTGCCGCGCGCCTTTTTTCTAGGGCGGGGACTGGCTTTTGTGGCCCGATATTAACAAATTTTTACAAAATTTCATTTTAACAAGCATATAATTATAGTTAAGTATAGCATTTAATTCGCCCTTTGTCAGCCTTGGGACAGCTTTTTATTGCCGATGCGCAAAAATATTCCCCGGGAGTGCCTTTTATGTATAAGACAAGCATAAGGTTCAAGATAATGGCCGCCCTTCTCGGCATGGTTATCCTCACCCTGTCCATTTTCAGTTTTTATGCGTTGAACGAGGTCAGGAAATACAGCGAAAGACATTTCACTGTCATGCTTTTTAACTACGCCAAGCACAGCGAACACATCGTCAACTCCCATTACGGATCCGACCGCTACAAGTGGATTTCCCTGCTGCTGCCAAATTCGGAGCAGACCAGGCATATGAACATAGAGATAATAAACGAAAGCGGAGCGGTCATTTTCGCTTCCAACAAGCATATTTCACCTTTCAATCAAAAAAATTTTCCGGAAATCAAGCAAGCGTTCGCCGGCCAAGAAGGGTTAGCGACAAGGAACAACAGCGGCGGCGAAAAATTCTTCTAT
>JAISLQ010000006.1 GCA_031290885.1 Acidaminococcales bacterium | reverse complement strand
TGCCATTATATCTAAATCAGGAAATAATCTGGAATTATTCAGCAGGTGTTGCTTGTAAAAATTATTTGAGTCCCCGAAATGAAAAAATATTATGGTATGTAAAGGACAGTAAAAACTATGTTTTCAATCTGGATGCAATTCGAGATAAAAATGTGAAATATCCAAATTCAAAACGAAATGGAAAATCGCGGGTCAATACTTTGGGCAAGAATCCTTCTGATGTATGGGAAATAGCTAAGGTAACAACAGGATATAATCGTTCGTCAGAAGAACGTACACCTCACCCATGCCAATTTCCAACTGATTTAATTGACAGATTAGTTATAGGATTTACCAATTCCGGAGGAATAGTCTTTGATCCTTTCATTGGGTCTGGAACAACGTTTGAATCTTGTATAAAAAATAGACGCTATTGCGTTGGTTTTGAAATAAAACCAGAATACTGTAAGATAGCAAAGAACCGTATTAAAAATTTACAATCGCAACAACTAACGCTACTTCCTTTTGAACAGGAGAATCTAATGTATGAATCCGTATGAAAATATTCCGGCGGAGCAATGGCATGAAATAACTCGCTGTCTGGTTGAGAAGCATCCTCTTGCCAATGTGATAGTTGATTTATGCTTACAATCATGGCAAAGTATTTTACACGGCAAAATCAATACTTATTAAATATGCAAATAAAAGAGATGAGTATTTCGCCGCAGGCAACCGGAGCGTTGCTTCACGATGTAATTCCGGAATATATTTCAAAAAATATTAAAGGATTTTGCAAAGGCATTGGAAACGAGAAAGATATTGTATGCGAAAATGACGATTTCTATTCTTTTGAATTAAAAACATCTTCTCAAAAGGCTATTTATGGAAATAGAAGTTATGCAAAATCAGATAGTGGAAAATCAAAGGCAGGGTATTACTTAACTATTAATTTTGAGAAGATTCAAGGAAACGATCCAAAGATATTGCTTATTCAGATGGGGTGGTTAAATCACTTGGACTGGGTAGGACAAAAAAGTGAAACAGGTCAGCAAGCGGCATTAACAAAAGAAGCACGGGATAATAAATTTATTGTCTTGTATAAGGCATAATATTATATTCTTTGCCTGAATAATATTAAGAATTGTATAGAGGAAATGGTGTGCGCCGCCACTTCGCATAACGATATTGCCGAAAAACCCGCGCCGTTGAAAACCACCCTTACGGAACCCTTGAAAAACAGCGGAGTTTCATTGCGACAGAAATGCCCAAGCAGGGTTTTTCGACAGCAAGTCTGTTTGCGCTTCGCCGAGTTCATTATCAATCGGACGTCTTGGCGTGGCCGGCCGCCCTTGCTTGCGGTTTTCGGCGGCATCCGGCTTTCTGTCCGTTCCCGTTCTTCATCTGCTAATTTATATTGCTTCATTTTTTTGTTATATTACAAAACTTGTTTTCAAACAGGATCTAAACCAAAAACAGCGAATATTGCATTTTAGCCGTAATTGTCAGCTTTATGAATCGGGAGGGGCTATGTCTAAAAAATCAGCGCGGAAAATATTTCTGTCTGTTTTTATCATTTTATTTTCCATAGTTCATTGCGCCCAATGCTTGGCGAAACCGGAACGGGGCAAAAGCGTGCGCATCGTCGCTTCAGGGACGGGCTTTTTCATCGACAAAGACATTGTCGTGACCAACTCCCACGTTATTGCCAAAGGGACAGGGCTAATCATTGTTTTGGCGAATGGCCGGACTGTCGGCGCAACCGTGAGAGATTTGGCGGCTTTTGACAAAAGCAGCGATCTCGCCGTTTTGAAATTGTCGCGGGCCGTCAATGTCCGCCCTTTGCGCTTGGGAAACTCCGGCACAGTAAAACCGGGCGAGAAGGTTTTTGCCATCGGGCATCCGCTGTCGGCGGCCCTTAGCTCTTCCGCCAAGATAAGCGAGGGCATAATAAATAGTTTGGCGGGCGCAAACGACAACCATAAATTGTTCCAAATAAGCATTCCCATTCAGCCGGGCAATAGCGGCGGCCCGATGTTCAATGATAGGGGCGAAGTTGTCGGCATAACGTCTGCCGGGCTTAGGGCGGCGCAAAACGTAAATTTTGCGGTAAAAATAAACGAATTGAATAGGCTTTTAAGAAAAAACAACATAAAAGTTCCTTTTGCGGACTTGCATGGCCTGAATGTCCGCCAAGATTTTGACGCCACGCAAATCATGGAATTTTTTGAGCAGGCGGTTGTCCGTATAATGGTAAAAGGATAGAATGTTTTAATCAATAAAGACAGGCGCAAAAGGAGATGTGGTTTATGGGCAGAAAAATTTTATCCTTGCTCGTCTGCGCCGTGTTCGCAATATCGTCTTGTGCGACGGTAAACGCGGCCACGCCGGGGAGAAAAGGGAGCCAGTCCCAGCAGGACGAACAGAAAAAAAGAGAAGGCGAAGAAAAGAAAAAAGAGCAAAAAAAACCAGCCGGGGAGCAGCGCCGGACAAAACAGAAACAGCCCGCCCAAAGCCGCCCGGCAAAGCCACCGGCACAAAACAGGCCGCCGCAGCCAACCCAAAACAAGCCGCAACAGACCGAGCAAGGCAAGCCCCAGAGACCGAAGCAGAACAAACAGCAGCCACCGGCACAGAACAGGCCGCCGCAGCCTGCCCGGGATAGGCAGGAACAGCAGCCTTCGCAAAAACGCCCGGAGCGGCAAGCGCCGCAAAGCAAGCCGCCGCGTCAGCAACCTGCAAAGGGCGGGCAGCAAGAGCAACCAAAAAGGCCTCAACAGCCTGCTCCAAACAATTCGCGGCGGGAAAGGGAAAGGCCGCAATCGCCGCAACATGACGAGAAAAAGCCGCAGCAACGCCAAGACAGGCCCGAATCGCGCCAAGACGACAGACGCCCCCAACAACGGGCGGATGAGCCGCTCCAGCGCCAAGCGCAGCAACGTCCGGCAAAGCAGCGGACAAATCAAAATCAGCCGCCGCGCCCCGGCGAATTCAGGCACAGGCAAATCAGGCGCGACCCGCGCCGCCGCGCGGATATGCCCGTCCGCCACAGGCCCAATTATGTAAGACGGCAATTCCGCTATGGCGCAAGGCCGCCGCAGCAAGTAGTCATTATAATTAAAACGCGCCGGGAACCTTTGTTTTTGTCGGCGCTGAGAATATTAAGAACCTTCTTTGTCAATGACAGTTCTTTTCAGCCGCGCCGGGTGATGTACTCTGATGGCGCTTATGACTATATGAACCTGTCCCCGGTCGGCGAAGGCTATTATGACGACACGCAGATAGAAGCGTATGTTGACGAATACGGGTTCATGTACATGGAAACGCTCAGCGAAGACGAACAACCCGTTTTCAGCGCCATAATCAACAATGAAACGGACGAGCATATGACCTACGATGAATTTATGGAAGAGATAGAATAACCTTTCCCCAACAAAGCCGGACACCTCGCAGACAAAAGGGGCTTCCGGCTTTGCCAATTATTTTGCAACGCCCCCTGTCCAAGGGAGGGGCGCGGACATCGTGAATACGCCGCTTTTAAAACATCAGCAGGAACATGCCGACGAGCATGGCCAAAGTTACGCCCGGGCAGGTGCGTTTGGCCACGTCCATAGGGTTGGCTCCGGCGATGCCGGCGCAGATGATGGTGGCGCCGGCGATTGGCGACATGGTCCTGCCAAGCGTGCCGCCCAAAGTCGCCATGCTGCCCATTTGCAGCGTGGAAAGGCCAAATTCGGCGGCGTGCGGGGTTACCGCGTTGTTAAAAGCAACGGTAGCGGCATCGCCCGAGCCGGAAATGACGCCGAGCAGGAAAGGGCCGACGGCGGCGCATATTTTCACTATGGAAGGCATGGAGGTCATGGCGGCTATGAACGCCTTGACCAGCCCTACCGCAGTCAGGCCGGAAACAAACACGCCCGCCGCGACGATGATGCCGATTATATCGGCGTAGGCGCCGCCCATGCCGTCAAAGAAGGCCTTGACCATTTTCGCCGGATTTTTGCGGGTAACGGCCAGGCCGATGAGCACGCCGATGATCATGGCCGCCGGGACGGTCATGTTTACGCTTTTAAATTCCGGCCTTGTGCAAAGCAGAAGTATCGCGATCGGCATGATGGGAACAAGCGCGTATACAAAGTTAGGCTTGAATGAGCTGTCCACCTTGAAACTGTCGGTTTCATACCCTTTGTGTTCCTTGAGGATGTACGCCAGGAAGGTTATGACAATGCCCGCGATGATCACCGAGGCAATGTTGGCTTTGTAATGAAAGGCTATGACGTCCATTACATTTACCCCGGCGATTTTGGCGACCATGGGATTGTGTACAAGGCCGGGGTTAAGCATGCTGCCGTAAGTGCCCGACTTGACGGCGGCGGCGGCCATGGCCGGATGTACGCCCGCGCCGATCAATATTGGGATAAAAATAGCGCCGACGGCGGCGGCGGTGCCGGCCGCGCTGGGCAGGGCGACGTTGATGACAAAAGTGCCGATGACCGCGCCCGGTATGAGGAGCGGACGCACTTTAGCCAAAAAGTTGCCGATCAGGGTTATCAGGTGTTTATCGCATTCCGTGTACTTCATGACCATGGCAAAACCCATAACCGAGCATACCGCTTGGATAAGCCCGGCGTTGGTCATATTGGTCGCGAAGGCTTTGAACGCGTCCATCGGCGCCTTTACGGAAAGGCACATTATTATGCCGGAAGCTATCAGCACCATGCGCGCATCGTAACGCTTGACCAAGAAATAGATGGTAACGATGATTGCCGCTATGCCAAACCAGATCATCATGTTTGAGTCCTCCTCGCGATTTTTTGCGTTATTTGCCGCTGGCGCTTGCCAACGCTTGTTAATATATACAGTTTGTATATTAATATATTTGCAATTTGCTTGTCAAGAACAAATTGCTTTGCGCGCAGATTTTTGCGGCTTGCGCATTACGGGCAAACTATGCTATCATGTTGGTAACATGGGCGTTTTGACCCGAACGCCTCACGGTTTGCGCAAGGGGGGACGATAGTTTTGGCGGGAGGTGTTTTTTTGGAGCAGGCGGCCTTGGAAGGGAAAATATTGGCGCGGGCGGACGCGCTGAGGGCAAAGACCGTTGAGCGGCGGCGCGACCTGCATAAATATGCAGAAAGTGGTTGGACGGAGTTGCGCACGGCCGCTTTGGTGGCGGATACGCTGACAGAATTGGGTTATGACGTGCTGGCCGGCGATGCTGCGGTGGAGGCTTCCGCCATGATGGGCGTGCCCGGCGCGGCCGTTATGTCCGGCCATGTAAAAAGGGCGCTTTCCCAAAACGCCAATCCCCGCTGGGTGGAGACGATGCAGGGCGGCAAGACGGGCGTCGTCGGCATAATGCGTTTCGCTCAACCGGGCGCGACGGTTGGGCTGCGTTTTGACATGGACGCCAACGATGTGGGCGAAACAGGCGGCGACGGGCATCGCCCAAACGCCGAAGGGTTTTCTTCCGTAAACGCCGGCTGCATGCACGCCTGCGGACATGACGGGCACACCGCCGTGGGGCTGGCGGTTGCCGAGATATTGGGCGGGCTGAAGGATGAGCTGGGCGGCACAATCAAACTTATCTTCCAGCCGGCCGAGGAAGGGGTGCGCGGCGCAAGGGCCATGGTCGAAAAAGGGGTTGCCGACGACATTGATTTCATGCTGGGGGCGCACCTGGGTTTCAAGGCCGATGCAACCGGTTCCCTTTGCTGCAATGTGCGCGGTTTTTTGGCGACAAGCAAATACGATGCCGAATTTACCGGCCTCGCGGCGCACGCGGGGGCGGCGCCCGAGGCGGGCAGGAACGCCCTTTTGGCCGCCGCCTGCGCGGCGCTTAACCTTCACGCCATAGCGCGCCACGGCGAAGGCGCATCCCGCGTAAACGTCGGCATCCTGAACGCCGGCAGCGGGCGCAACGTCCTGCCCGCGCACGCGGTTTTGAAGTTGGAAACCCGCGGCGCAACCAGCAAAATAAATGATTATATGGCAAAAGAAGCCGTCCGCGTCATAAACGCGGCGGCGCAAATGTACGGCGTCAAGGCCGCCATTGCCGAAATGGGCGGCGCCGCCGGCGGCGGCAATACCAAAGAATTGTCGGATCGGATAGCCGCTGTCGCCCAAAAGCTCGGCATATTCGACCGGATCATCCCGGAATGTGATTTTGGCGCCAGCGAGGACTTTTCTTATTTCATGGAACGGGTACAAAAGCGCGGCGGAGAGGCCGCCTACATCATGGTGGGGGCGGACCTGGCCGCGGGGCACCATGACGCACGTTTTGATTTTGACGAGGCGGCGCTTGACAAGGCGGTAAAACTGCTCGCGGCGGCGGCCGCGGAATTGTTGGGAGGGAAAAAACAATGATTGCGGCCGACATGGAAAAAAATCTTGCCATTTTGCGTACTTTTTCCCTGCCCGGCGCGGGCGTTACCAGGTTTGCTTTCAGCGACGAGGATTGGCGGGCGCGGGCGTTCATCATGGACGAAATGAAAAAGGCCGGCTTGTCCGTCCGCTCGGACAATTTCGGCAACGTCATCGGACGGCGTGCCGGGAGCGATCCAAACGCCGCCGCCGTAATGATGGGCTCGCATCTGGACAGCGTGCCGAACGGGGGCGCCTTTGACGGCACGGTCGGCGTTTTGTCCGCGCTGGCAGCCATAAAGGAAATGAACGAGCAAGGCGTCGACAACTACCACCCGATAGAAATGGTGGTATTCATGGCGGAAGAGTCCAGCCGCTTCGGCGCCGCCACCCTTGGCAGCAAGGCCATGTGCGGATTGCTTTTGGCGGAGGACTTGAAAAATATCCGCGACAAGGAAAAAACGCCGCTTTACGACGTTTTGCGCTCACGCGGGTTCGACCCCGACCGTATTGCCGATGCCGTCTACCGCGGCTCGGTAAAGGTATTTTTCGAGTTGCATATAGAACAGGGCAAGGCGCTGGAGGCCGCCGGCAAGCAGATCGGCGTGGTAACGGGGATAGCCGCCCCGACCAGGCTGCGGGTGTTGCTGCACGGACACGCCGACCATTCGGGAGCCACGCCTATGGGCATGAGGCATGACGGCCTCTGCGCCGCCGCCGAGATAATCCTCGCCGTGGAAAAGCTGGCGGCGGAGTCGGATCCACCCTGCGTAGGCACGGTAGGAATAATTCGCACAGTTCCTTGCGTCATGAACGTCATCCCGGGCGAAACGGAGCTTGGCATTGATTTGCGGAGCATTTACGCCGACGCGAAAAAAACGCTTGCCGGCAAATTGCGGGATCGGATAGGCGAGATAGCGGGCAAAAGGGACATTCCTTTTACCGTTGACATTTTAGCGGATGATACGCCCGTGCGCCTGAACGAATCCGTCATTGGCTTTTTGGCGGGCATTTGCGCAAAGCGCGGTTGCCGGTACATGAAAATGCCCAGCGGGGCGGGTCACGATGCCATGCATTGGGCGGTTGGCCATCCGACGGGCATGTTGTTCGTACCTTGTAAAAACGGCGTCAGCCATCATCCGGACGAATACGCCGCCACGGAGGACATAGCGGCCGGCACGCGCATCCTTTATGACGCGGTGTGCCGGGCGGCCGACAAAGACACGATTTTTACCTGAGCGGGCTGCCGGGCCGCTTGTGCCATCATATTTTTCGCGAGGCAATGCCGCAACGCGGCCGAAACCATCCTTTCGTCCGGCGGGCGCGGCGATGGGCCGCCGCCGTGCCGGCCGGTAAAAAGGTCATTTAAGTAATTTCAGGCTGCCCAGCATAGCGTAAAAATCATCGGCGGCGGACTGGTCGTTTGCGCCGGCGAACAGGCAAAAGCAATACTGCCGGCCGTCGGCGTAAGTTAGGGCGACAACGGCTTTGTATTCGCCGCCTTCGTCCGGACAGGTCAGGGAAACGACAAGGAAGCTGTTTGTTGCCCAAGAATCCGTCACCTGTGAATCGAGCGTGGAATTTGCGGGGAGCTTGTCTTTTATTTTAGCCAGCTTGTCCGCAAACAGACCCCTTTTTTCTTCTTCGGTCATGTTGGCGAAAGAAAAATCCGGGCGCCCGCTTTGGGCGGGGGCGGCGCTTATGGATATGAGCGTCTTGCCGCCGGGGGAAGAATCGTTTCTGTACAATTCAAGCAAAGACTTCTGGTCAAATTTGGACTTGTCGGCCACCGTCCAGTTTTCCGGCAGGGCTATTTGAAATTTGTATTGATTGTCAAAATATGTCCCGGCCCGGGCGGTGGCGCAAACAAAAAAGAGGGCAAGCAGGGCGGCCGTCAGTATCTTCTTCATTTTTCAACCTTTCTTTAAGGTCTTTATTTGATTGCTAATTTTTCGTACAGTTCGGCTTTTAATTTAACCTTGTCGCGTTTGCCGTCCGGATACGCGATAATTATTTCCAGCACTTCGACCTGGCGGGAAAAAATCCCGGCCGGAAACGCCCAAATGTTGTCCGCGGCGGTGCCCAGCGCCGAAACCAGCGCATCCGGCGTATAAAAGGTTCTGGACAAAGGCTGGTATTCGTTTTTGCCGGCTTTAAGCGTAACCCGTTCAATGTGGGGATGCCGTTCGCCCGGTTCCACCCAAAGCCAGGCTATTTCCTTGTTTTCGCGTATCTGCCGGATTGCGTCCCGGCCGGCCGGCCGGCCGCTCCTTTGCGCATAGGCGAAAGTGTAACGAAGCAATGAATAGGGCGTGACCAAAAGCGTTTTGGGCGCGGCCGTCTTGTTGAGCGCTATTTCGTTCAGCAGGTTTTGCACATAGTTAAACCCGAGCGGATAGACGAGCAGCTTGTAGGCGCTGTCCGCCGCCTCAAGCAAAAGCGCTTCGTTCCGGGCGTTTTCTTCGTCTTTTTCGTTAAGGAGGGACAGCGACGTGCGATTGGCCAGCGGCGGGTAATTTTCCAGCCGCGAATTTTTTTCGGCGCAGCCCAGAGCTGTCATCAAGCGGGCATTGTTATGGCGCCGGGCAGCCTGATAAAGAGTGTCGCCGGCAATGGTTTTTATCTGCGTCTGCGCTCCGTTTTCCAATAGCATCAGGGCCATTTCGGTGTTGTTGCGGACAATGGCGTAATAAAGCGCCGATTCCCCTTGAAGGGTGCGCTGGTTGACGTCGGCGCCGGCCTTCACCAAAATGCGCGCCAACGCGTCGTCGGAAAACAGGCAAGCCGCCATGAGCGCGCTGAAACCCGACACGCCGCTGTGGGCGTTGGGGTCGGCGCCCTGCGCCAGCATCGTCTCCACTTTTGCCGTATCGCCTTGGCTGACGGCATAAAAAAACTCGCCGTCAAGTTGTTTGTCCGCAAAAGCCGGTTTGGCCAGCCAGAAAACAGCACAAACCAGAACGGAAATTATTTTCGGCATGATGCCTTTTGCCATAAGTATTTTACGACCATCTTTTCTTTTGCTAAAATTTCCAGCCATTTTTCTTGTTAAACTCCCGTCGGTAAAAAGAATGGCTTTTCGCTTCTTCCCAACTCATTCGCAAAAGCCCCCGGCCGCGCAAGCGATGGGCGATGAGCGCGCAGGCCAGGGCATCGCAAGCGGCGTCATGATGGCGCGGCAGCGGTATTTTAAGTTCTTGGCACACCGCAGGGAGCTTGTGGCTTTTAAGGTGCGAAAGGGCGCGCCGCGCCGCTATGCAGGAACAGTACACGGAACACTCCGGCGGCGGCAGGTTTGCCGCCTCAAGACAAGCCGCCAGCACATTCACGTCAAACACGGCGTGATGCGCGACTATGTCGCGCCGCTCAAAGTATGGGCGCATGTTTTCCCACAATTCGCCAAAGACCGGTAGGTTCCACGTGGCGCGCGGAGTTATGCCGTGTATGCGGATGTTATAGGCACTGTAACTGTTGAAGGGCGGCCGGATCAGCCAATATTTTCGCTCCTCGACGGTTCCCCCGGCATTTATGACGGCAACGGACAGCGCGCAGGCGCTGGCGTACTTTTCGGTAGCAGTTTCCACGTCGAACGCGACAAGCGTATCCGGCCGGCGGCAATCGCCGCAGCTAAGCATACGGTTTTCCCCTTATAAGGCCGCTGCGGGTTGCCCGGCCGTCAGTTTCCCTCTAATTCTTTTATGCGCGCTTGCGCAAAATCACGGTAACTTTGCTTAAGATAATCCGGGGCACATTCCAAGAAAGACCTGTAGTTGTTTAGCGCTTCCTGCTTTCGTCCCAGCGCGTAGCAGGATCCCGCCCTCTGGTAATAAGACCAGTAATCCTTGGCATTTAAACTGAGCGCCCGGTCAAAATCCGCTATCGCCTCCGCGTGCTTTTCCGTCAAAAGGTAGACGTAGCCGCGCTTTTGATAAACGACGGCAAGGTTGGGATTCATACTTACCGCTTTGTCCAAATCCGCTATCGCTTCGTCATAGATGCGGCTTTCAACAAGGGCCTCCGCCCGCCAGGCGTAGTATTGGCCGTTGCTGGGATTTAGCCGTATCGCTTCGGCGAATTCACGGATGGCCTGGTGATATACGCCTAAATGCGTGTAGCTGACGCCGCGCAGAAAAAAAGCCCTGTCCAGTTTGGGATTGATTATAATGGCGTTGGTAGCGCAGCTGATGGCGTTGGCGTACCTTTCGAGGTGGATTTGACGTTCGGAGGCGGCCAGCCATTCGTCCGCGCCGCGCCCTTCCAGATCCTGTTCCGCCAGGGCGCTCCCGCCGCAAAACAAAACAAAGCAAAGCAGCATTGGCAAAATTTTTCTAAACATATCAAAGCACTCCTTCGCGGCTTGACCTTCGCCAAAGCAAAAACAGGCGCGGCACGGGATTTTCCGCCAAACGCAAGGACAAAGCCGGCCCGCGTTTTTGCGGGAAATTCAAAAAGATCGCGGCAACATCCTGATTTTGCTATTGACATTATACCAATACCGATAAAAATAGGCAAGACAGAAAAATATTGCGTTGACATTAATGATAGCAAGTGATACGATTAACTTTCTTTGACTTATTGCAATTGTTATGTTAAAATTAAAACTGTAAACGCAAAGCAGCCAATCCATAACATTCAGTTTCGGCATTGGCTTTGATTCGGACAATTTCTGACAAAATCCGCTTAATGGCCATTTGACGGCCAGCGGCAGTAGAACCCATCTTTTGCGCAATGAATTCCCGTTCAATAGATCCAGGCTCAGGCGGCGGCAAGTTTTGCCGGTATGCCGGCGTGCCGCCCGCAGGCAGCCTTGGAGGAGGAAAGTTATGCTTGCCATAGGCGACAAAGTAGTTTATCCAATGCATGGAGCCGGTATTGTCGAAGCGATTGAGGAGCGGGAAGTTCATGGTGAGAACCGCAGCTATTTTGTATTGTGCATGCTCTTTGGCGACATGAAGGTAATGATTCCGGTAAACGGGTCCGACAACGCGGGGGTAAGGCCGGTCATCGATCAGTCCGAGCTGGGAAAGGTCCGCACGGTGCTTGTTGACACCAGCGCCGAAGAGCAGCGCCACGCCAATTGGAACCGGCGCTTTAATATGTACCTGAAAAAGTTGAAAAGCGGCAACATTTTTGAAGTGGCGGATGTGGTGCGCCTGCTGGTCAATCAGGAAAAGTGCAAAAAACTTTCCACAGGCGAGCGGCGGCTTTTGAACACCGCCAAACAGATACTTCTGAGCGAGCTTATGCTTTCTTTTTCATGCGATTTGGAAAAAGCCGATATGTGGCTGCGCGAACAATTTTGAAAATATGCCGGAGGGCCGGCAATATAGCGAAACAAGGCCGGGGCGCCGGAAAAGCCCAAATGCGGCTTGCCGGAAAACAGCGCAAAGGTTCGTTTTGCCGGGGCACTTTTTCAATATGGCTCGGCAGGGTTTGTTTTTAACGATTGCAATAAAGGCGTTCCCCGAAAAGCGCATGGCGCTTTGAGGGGAATTTTTATCGGATTTGGGCGCATAACGCGGCCCGGCTTTGTTTTGCGCTTTTGCCGGCAAAAAACAAACCGCCAAAAAGTACCCGGCGGCCATTTCCCGCGAAGAAAGGTACTTTATTGGCGGTCAGGGATTCCCCGGCTTGCCGCTTTTTTGTCCGCGTTAACCGTACGGGCGCGTTTTAGCGGAAGAGGGCCGGCCTACGTCATCTTATATCAGCAGACGAACACGTTGGCCGCCTGTGGGCCGCGATCGCCGTCGACTACTTCAAACTCGACTTCCTGCCCATCGGTCAATGTCTTGAATCCTTCGCTTCGAATCGCTGAAAAGTGAACGAACACATCTCCTCCGTCATCTCTTTGAATAAAGCCGTAACCCTTTTCCGAACTGAACCATTTTACTTTTCCCCGCATACAATTAAGCCTCCTACTGAATGTTTACAGGCGCAACGAAAACGCCGGCTGTGTTGAGTATATAATACTGTTGTCGCATATGTCAACGCCCTTTGTAAAAAGAGCGCAAGAATAACGAAAATAACTGTCCCGACATCGGAAGGGGCAAACAGTTGCCGGAGGCCATATAAAGGCCGGCGCCTGGCTGACCTGGTTTTTGGCCCCACACTCGCCTGCCGGAAAGTTCGCTACTTAAGCATTTGCTCCCCACTACTAAATCTCTCGGGCGTTTCCGCCCGGCAGGTCTTACATCTAAACCGCACCATGCTCACAATTATTTTAATTGCTTACGTGGATCGTTTCGCCTGCGGCTGGCATCGATTTTCAACCACAGACCCGGGCGCCGGTCAAGATATATTATATCGCAAGTATGCCCGATTAAAAAATATATTTATAAACCAAAAGAAAAATTATCCCCGGCACGCCGAAAAAACCGGCGACAAGCGAATTGACGGCGGTTATGCCGATCGACAGGCCAAAGACCGCGCCGAATATATTGAGCAGCCAAAGCAGCGCCGCGCCCATCAGCCCGTTGTAAATAAAGCGCAGGGGCAGGGAAAATATTTTCACGACAACAAACAGAGCCGCGAGTGCCAACAATAAAACAGCCAGTTCCGACAAAAAAATCATTCCCCCGTCAATTTTTCCGGCCAGCGGCGGTTACATTTTACGCCTGTTCTCCAGCGCCAGCGACAAAGTCAGCCCGTCCGCGTATTCCAGGTCGCCGCCGGCCGGCAGTCCGTGCGCGATCCTTGTTACCTCTACGCCCAAGGGTTTAAGCAGCTTGGCGATGTAAACCGCCGTAGCGTCCCCTTCAATGTCGGAATTGGTCGCGACGATCACCTCGCGGACATCGCCGTCGTTTATCCGCCCGATCAATTCCCGCAGCTTGAGCTGTTCCGGGCTGACGCCGTCCATCGGGGACAAAACGCCGCGCAGCACGTGATACACCCCGCCGTATTTTCCGCCGCGCTCCAGCGCCGCCACGTCCTGCGGCTGCTCAACCACGCAGATTGTACGGCCGTCCCGCTCCGGCCGGCGGCAAATTTCGCACAATTCTTCGTCCGACAGGTTGAAACAGCGCGCGCAAAAGCGCGTTTCTTTTTTGGCTTCAACGAGCGCGCGCGCCAGTTCCGCGACTTCGTCCCCGCTCATGTCCATGATGTGATAGGCCAGGCGCAAAGCGGTTTTTGAGCCAACGCCCGGCAGTTTTCTTAACTGCTCGTACAGCCTGCTCAAAGATTTTATCATGCGCATGGCCCGCGCTCACAACAAGCCGGGCAGTTTCATGCCGCCGGTTATCTTGCTGATTTCCCTTTCCAGGGTTTCGTCTATTTTCCGGTGCGTTTCGTTGACGGCGGCTATTATCATGTCCTCCAGCATCTCGGCGTCGCCTTCGTTTAAGGCCGAAGGGTCGATCTTTACCTTGAGCAGCTCTTTGCCGCCGCTGGCCGTAACGCAAACCGCGCCGCCGCCGACGGCGGTTTCAAATTCGCGCGACTTTATTTCCTCCTGCATTTTCGCCATATCGGACTGCATTTTTTGCATTTTTTTTGCCATCGCCTGCATGTTGCCCATGTTGCCAAACATCGCCGCGCCCCCTCATCCATTTTTTTTGCAAAGTTTCCCGCCAAACACATCCAGCGCGTCTTTTACCGCCGCCGGCAGTTCTTCCGTTTCCGCCCGCGCAAAATCGCTGGGCGGCGGCTCCTGCTCCCCGTCCGCCAGGGCGCCTTTTATTGGCGCGCCGCCGGCAATTTCCAGCGCTGTCGGCCGCCCGGTTATGCCGGAGATTATTTCTTCCAGCAATTTAAGGTATTCATCTTTTTTCAGCTTTTGCAGAAAATGGCTGTCGCCAAATTCTACCCTGAGCCGATCGCCGGTAAATTCTGCCGCCCGGCCCTTCAAGGCGTAGGCGTACAAAGACCCTTTTTTGCGCCCAATGAGCTGGCGCAGGGTTTCCTCCCAGACGCCTTCCGCTGTTTGTTCTTGCGCCGCCGGCAAGCCCCCCGCCGTTTCTGCGGCGGCGGGCGGGGGGCTTGCCGGAGCCGTTCCCAAAGCGGCCGGCGCGGCCGCTTTGGGAACGGCAGCCTTTAACGGTGGATTTTCCCGCCCGGCTGCCGGCGCGTCCGGCGGCATCCGGGCATCTGCCGGTTTTTCAGGCGATTGGCCTGACGCGCCAGTCCATTTCCCTTCTTGAAGCATGTTTTCCAATTTTTCCAGCCGCATGGCGACATTTTCTCTTTCCAGCGTATCCTGCAGCCGACAAAGTTCCAGGAGACAAAGTTCCGCCGTTATTCTGGGCTGGAAACTAAGGCGCAGCTCGCCCGCCGCTTCGTGCAGGCGTTTGCCGGCTGCCGCGAGCTGCTCCCAGTTGAAAAGCGCCGCCAGTTCATTGAGGCTTTCCGGACTGTCGGCCAGATATATGTCGGAAAAAACCGGCGGCCTTTCTTGCCCTTGGTACAGGCTGTGCAGCATGAGCGCGCGAAAATATTCCCCCAGCTCCGCCAATAGCTGCCTTACATCGGCGCCGCCCGACAAAAGAGCCGAGAAAGCTTCAAGCGCCCGCCGCCCGTCCCGCCGCCCGACCGCCCCGGCCAGGGCGCGCAGTTCTTCGCGCCGGACCGAGCCTAAAAGCAAACGCAAAGTTTCTTCGTTTACCTCTTTTTCCGCCATTACCGCGCATTGGTCAAGCAGGCTCAAAGCATCCCGCATGCCGCCGTCCGCCTGGCCGGCGATAAGCGCCAGCGCGCCGGGCGTCGCCTTTATTCCGCTGTCTTGCAAGACCTCGTTCAGCCGCCCGATCATGTCAGGCACGCTAAGGCGCCTGAAATCGTATCTTTGGCAGCGCGACAGTATGGTGGGCGGCACTTTATGCGGCTCGGTCGTGGCCAGAATGAAAAGGACATGTTCGGGCGGCTCTTCCAATGTTTTTAAAAGCGCGTTGAAAGCCTCGCTTGTCAGCATGTGCGCCTCGTCGACGATATAGACCCGCTTGCGCCCTTCCACCGGCGAGAAGCAGATGTTTTCCTGCAAGTCGCGGATCATGTCAATGTTGCGGTTGGAAGCCGCGTTAATCTCAAACACGTCCATGGAAGCGTCTTTGTTTATGCGCTGGCAGTTCATACAGGCATTGCAGGGTTCCGGCGTCGGGCCTTCGGCGCAGTTGACCGCTTTGGCCATTATCTTGGCCGCGCTGGTCTTGCCGGTGCCGCGCGGGCCGGCAAAAAGATAAGCGTGCGCCAGGCGGTTGGACAAGAGCGCGTTGGAAATGGCCGACCGTATATGGTTTTGTCCCACCAGCGACGAGAAACCCTGCGGCCGGTATTTTCTGTATAAGGCCATATATTCCATGAGTCTTGCCTCCCGCAATCCACAAACAAAAAGGGCGTCCGCCAAAAAAGCGTTCGCCGCGCCTTTCGCTCTCCCGCCGGGCCGCGGCGCAGCCAGGTTTGCCTGCGGCGCCTGCAAAGGGCCACTTACCGCTGCTTCCTTCCGGACCTGACGGGGTTCATGGTTTTGCAACGCGCAGGGCCAGGCCGCCGCAGCCCGGCGGAAGAGCGAACCGTTGCCGGGAAAGCCCCGGGCGTCCGCCAGTCTCTCCAACAGGTTTCATATCTTCCAGCGTTTTTATTTTATTATACACCAAGGGACGCTATCCAGCAAACGCTTCTTTGCGCGGGCGTTTATCGGCGCCGCCGTTCAGCGCCCGCCTTGCGGCGGATTTTCCGCTATATTTTGCGGGAAAACCCAAGCTAAGCATGCCGTCGATTTTCTGCCGCGCCTTACGAAAAATTCCATCAGGAATTGAACGTTTCAGACAGCGGCAAAACGCCCTATGGAAAAAATTTGAGCATTTCCCCAAAAATTTTTTCCGCCTCGGGCAACAGTTCATTGTTATTAAAAAGCCAGACGGCGAAAACGCCGGCAGGCCCGGATGCCAAGCTAAACGCCGTGCCGACGATGTCGCCGAGCACGGAAAGAAAACGGAGCAGCCGCAAAAAAAGCCAGCAAATGCCCATGCCCAAAAGCAGAGCGGCAATATAATAAACGCACGCCTCCGGCGCTATTGTCACAAGGATATAAAACACCATGCCGATGGCGGCAAAGATAGACGCCACGTTGCTGATGTTGCGCAGCGACAGCAAAAAACCGCCGATAGAGCCCAGATGCTTGTTTTGCCAGGAGGAGAAACCAACGAAAAAACCGACGATAAAGCCCAAAAGCAGAATATCGTCAGGCCGTCCGGCCCAAAAAGTCTTTGCCCAATCCACGACATTGCCCCCCAAATTGCCAATTTCCGCCATGAAACAACCCCTTCCGGCCCGTCTGCGCCGCGCCGCCGCCCGGCAAAATTTAACACGGGGCCTCCTTATTTATTCAAAGATATTGTGCTATCATAAAAATACCAATAAGTTCACCAATGAACATCGGAGATGTCGGATGCTCAAAACGCAAAT
Source organism: Acidaminococcales bacterium (assembly GCA_031290885.1). Lineage (NCBI taxonomy): Bacteria > Bacillati > Bacillota > Negativicutes > Acidaminococcales > Acidaminococcales bacterium. Next base: position 108,691 of record JAISLQ010000006.1, on the reverse strand, counting down.
AACCCGCTATGCGATGATTACTTTGGGCGCCGCCCTGTGCAGCGCCGCCATAAACATTTTTTACATCCCCAACAACATGTTGAGCAGCGGCGTCGGCGGCGTTTCCATGATCTTGTACTTTACTTTGGGTTTGCCCATGAGCGCGGTCAACATCGCGGCCAACGCGCCGCTTTTTATCTTCGCCTACCGCCTGATGAACCGAAGTTATGTGCTTGCCTCGCTTTACGGCATGTTTGTTTTCGCTTTTTCGCTGGACGCTTTCCGCTTCATGTCTTACTGGCGCGCGACCGACGACCTTTTGCTCGCCGCTTTGTGCGGCGGCCTCGGCAATGGCGTCGGCGGCGCGCTTATGTACAGGGTGAACGGCGGCAGCGGCGGCACGGACATCATCAGTGCCATTTTGAATAAATTTTACGGCATAAGCTACGGCACGGTCAGTTATGCCATAAACAGCGTCATCATGGTTGTATGCGTGTTCCTTTTCGGCTTGCAGCCGGCCGCGTATACTTTCATCGCCATATATATAGCCGCGCGCGCGACCGACAAGGTTACGGCCGGCTTTGACAACAAAAAGAGCATTCTGATCGTCTCTGCCCTCAACGATGAAATCGCGTGGGACATTACCCGCGAAATCGGGCGCGGGGTTACTTTTTTGTTCGGCGAGGGCGCTTATACGGGGCAGCGGCGCAAAGTGGTTTTCGTCGTGATCAAGCTTACGCAAATCGCCAGAGTAAAAAATATCGTCTATAGACACGACCCGCAAGCTTTCATGATCGTGCAGGAGGCGACCGACGTGATGGGCAAGGGGTTTACCCTGAAAAGCGACCGTGAACTGTCGGACGAGAAAAAACGCGTCCGTTTGAAAAACATCGCGCGCATACACAAAATGCGCCTGGAGCTTGAGGCTTTGCGCAACGCGGCCAAGCATCCCCCGCGCCCGGATTAGCGCCTCGGCGCCGCTGGGTTTTCCTGAAAAGCCGCCCCTTCGGCAAGGAAAATATGATATTCAGCGCCGATGGGTTTCCCTCTCCTCCAGCGCGGTCAAAAAGGCGGACAGCCAAGCGTTGTTTTGCTCTATATATTCAGGATGGGCGAGTATCTCCCGCGCGCTTTGCACATAGGGCGATTTGGTAAGGTCGCCGGCGAATTCCGCGGTAAATTGCCTAAGCAGCAGTTCGGTTGCCTCAAGATGAAACTGAAAGCCGAAAACCCGCTCTTTGTAAACAAACGCCTGATGGGCGCAGGCCGCGCTTTCCGCCAGCAGCCGCGCGCCGTCGGGCAGTTTGCTGAACGTGTCGCCGTGCCACTCAAGAACCGTCGCCTCCGGCGGAAAACAGGCAAACAAAGGGTCATCCAGCGCTTCTTTCCGCCAGCGGACAGGCAGCCAGCCAATCTCCGGCAAAGGGTTTTTGGTCACGAGCCCGCCCGTGACGCAGGCGATCAACTGGCCGCCGAGGCAAATGCCGATAACGGCCTTCCCCGCGTCTATGGCCGCGCGCAGAAAAACTTTTTCCCGTTTGAGCCACGGATGGCGATTTTCTTCGTACACATTCATCGGCCCGCCCATGACCACCAGCCAGTCAAAATCGCTTAAAAGAGGCAGCGGCCCGTCCGCGCACAAAAGCGTACAAGACGCGTCGTGCCCCCGCCGCTTTGCCCAGTCCAAAATGCTGCCGGGAGTTTCCGCCGGGTCGTGCTGCAAACAATGAATACGCACACCAAACATCCTTTCTCGCGGGGCTTCGTGGAGGCAAAATTGATTGCCGGATGTCCCCCTTATGAAAATAGAGCGCTTAGGCCATTTTGTGCTCACAGTAAAAGACATTGAAAAAACCATGCGTTTTTACACGGACGTGCTTGGCCTGGAGCCTGTCGCCGCCTAAGGAAGGCATGCGGTAAAATTCGGCGGGCAGAAGATAAATTTTCACAGGGAAAAAGGGGAGTTTTTGCCGGCCGCCCCAAACCCCGCCTATGGCAGCGCCGATTTTTGCCGGATTGCCGACGAGCCGTTGGCAGCGGTGGAAAGCCAGTTGAAGGAAAAAGGCGTAACGCCGGAAACGGGCATTGTCCGCCGCTCTGGCGCGGCCGGGCAGATCGACAGCCTATACCTTCGCGGCCCTGACGGCAACCTGGCGGAGATCGGCTGTTATCCGCAAAAGTCAAGGCGTGCGAAGGTCAAACGCCGTTGAAACGGTTCATCGCCGCATCCGCGCCCTCCGCCAGCCAACATTCGATCGCCTCGGCCGTTTTTTGCACGGCTTCCGCCACGGCCGGCAGTTCGCTTTGGGCAAAGCCGGTCAGGACGTGCCGCAATACCGCGCCTTCATAGTCCATGGGATGGCCGATGCCGATTTTAAAACGAACGAAAGCGTCCGTCCCCAATTCCTCTATAACAGATTTTACGCCGTTATGGCCGCCGTCCCCGCCTTTTTTGCGCACGCGTATCCGGCATCCGGGAAGATCCATGTCGTCGTGGACGATGGCCGTCCCTTGCGGCCCGACTTGAAAATAATCGGCATAATGCCTGACCGCCTGGCCGCTCAAATTCATGTAGGTGGCCGGCTTGATGACCAATACCTTGCCGCCCCGGTAAACTTCGCCTACCAGGGCAAGCCGCTCGGGGCGCCAGGCGAACCCCCAGCGGGCCGCCAATTGGTCGGCGACCGCAAAGCCTATGTTGTGCCGGGAGTTTTTATATTTTTCCCCAATATTGCCCAAGCCGGCGATAAGTTTCATCAGGCAGCCCTAAAAATCTTTCACAGGTTGAACAACTGGCTCACCGACATCTCATTGTAAATGCGCAGAATAGCCTCCCCCATAATGGGCGCGACCGACAGCACCTTGATTTTTTCGCTTTGCTTGTCCGGCGTAAGGGGTATGGTGTTGGTAACGACAAGTTCTTTAATCGGCGAATTTTCTATGCGCGGCACGGCCGGATGGGTGAGCACGGCGTGCGTGCAGCAGGCGTAAACGTCCCGCGCGCCGAATTTGACCAACGCGCCCGCCGCTTCCACCAAAGAACCGGCCGTATCGACCATGTCGTCGATCATAACTGCCGTTTTGCCTTTCACGTCGCCGATTATGTTCATTACTTCCGCCACGCCCGGCGCGGGGCGCCTTTTTTCGATAATCGCGATGTCGGAATCCAGTCGGTCGGCCAAGCTTCTGGCCCTGGTCACCCCGCCCAGGTCGGGGGAGACGACAACGAAATCCTCCAGCTTTTTGGCGCGGACATAATCGGCCAAAATGGGAACGCCCAAAAGATGGTCGACCGGTATGTCAAAAAAACCTTGGATCTGCCCGGCGTGCAGGTCCATAGTTACGACCCTGGTCACGCCGGCGACGGACAGTAGGTTCGACACCAATTTGGCCGAAATCGGCTCGCGCCCCCTGGTTTTCCTGTCCTGGCGCGCGTAGGCGTAATAGGGTATCACCGCCGTTATATGTTTGGCGGAGGCGCGCTTGAACGCATCGACCATTATTAAAAGCTCCATCAGGTTTTCGTTTACCGGCTGGCTGGTCGATTGCAGGACGAAAACTTCCTTCCCGCGCACGCTTTCCTCAATCATCACCTGTATTTCGCCGTTATTGAACCTGCCGATCCGCGCCTCTCCCATCGCCGCGCCCAAATAACGCGCTATCTCCTGCGCCAGAAGCGAATTCGCCGTACCGGTGAAAATGCGCAGCCGTTTGTTGTCGTCCGCCAGCATGATAGTCTCCCTCCACAAGCTTATTTGCCTATTTTTTCCAATTGTCCATATTTTGCTGCCTGGCGCGGGCTATGCCCAAAGAGTTGGCCGGCACTTCTTTGTTGATAGTGGACCCGGCCGCCACATAACAGTTCTCCCCTAGTTCCACCGGCGCGATAAGATTCGCGTTGCAGCCAATGAAAGCGTTGTCGCCGATTTTCGTGCGATATTTTTTCTTGCCGTCATAATTCACCGTAACCGTGCCGCAGCCCATGTTCACGTTTTCTCCTACATCCGCGTCCCCCACATAAGCAAGATGCGGCAGTTTGCTGCCTTTGCCCACCCAGGAATTTTTCACCTCGACAAAATTGCCTACTTTCACGTCGTCCGCTAAGCGGGTACCCGGCCTTATATGCACAAACGGGCCGATATTCGCGTTGCGGCCAATCGCCGCGTCGTGAGCGTAAGTAAAATGCAGGACGCTGTTGTCCCCCACCTGCGCGTTGCAAAGGCGCACGTTCGGGCCGATTACGCAATCTTTGCCGATGACGGTGCCGCCTTCTATCCACGTGTTGGGGCGCACCGTTGTGTCGCGGCCGATAATTGCCGTGGCGTCTATGTAAGTCCTGTCAGGGTCAACGATGGTTACCCCCTCGTCCATCAGGCTGCAGTTGGTTTTCATCCGCAGCCATTTCTCTGCGGCCGCCAGATCCCGGCGGGAATTGATCCCCATGACGGTATCTTTGTCCGCTGCGGCAACGGCGCCCACTTTTGCGCCTTTTTCCACCAGCCGGGCGATGACGTCGGTCAGATAATATTCGCCCTGGGCGTTGTCGCAGCCGACCGTCTCCAACGCGGCAAAAAGCTCATGGCTGTCGAAACAATAAATGCCTGTATTGATTTCTTTGATCGCCATCTCCTGCATGCCGGCGTCTTTTTGCTCAACGATCTTTGCCACCCGCCCGTCCTCGCCGCGCACTATCCGCCCGTAGCCGGACGCGTCGTTCAAAACGGCGGTCAACACGGTCGCTTTGTTGCCGACTTCGCTATGATGCTCATAAAAACGCCGGAGCTCGCGGCCGTCGAGAAGCGGCGTATCGCCGCACAAAACCATGACGGTGCCGTCAAACCCGGCCAGCAGGGATTTGGTTTGCCTGACCGCGTGCCCTGTCCCCAACTGTTCCTTTTGTTCGGCCAGTTCCGCCTGGCCCTCGGCTATGGCGGCTACTTTGCCCGCGCCAAACCCTATTACCACGATCTTTCGTGCGCAGCCGGCTGTTTCCGCCGCGCCGATAACATAAGACAGCATGGGCCTGCCGGCCACGCAATGCAATACTTTCGGCAATTCGGATTTCATCCGCGTACCTTTGCCTGCCGCTAAAATAACAGCCGCCAACATTGACATTTTATTTCCCCTCCATGAATTTCTCCTAAAATATTTGGCGTTGCCTTTAAAATCAAAATACCTCCACCTTGTACCCCGCCTGGCGGAGCGAGGCCACTACCGCTTCGGCGTGTTTGGCGTCGCGGGTCTCAAGATCCATTTCCACGTTGGTATAGCCTATCGGCAGGTTTTTCCCCGCGTGTTCATGGTATATATAAACAATGTTCGCCTGATGTTCGGCGATGGTTGTAATGAATTTGCGCAATTCGCCCGGCCTGTCCACAAGATCCGTTTCCAGTTTGATCCGGCGGCCGGCCTTGATGAGGCCGTTCTCAATTATCCGGGAAACAAAGTTTATGTCGATATTGCCGCCGGAGATGACGGTGGCGGTCCTTTCGTGATGCGGCACCAAGTTGTGCAATATAGCGGCGAGCCCCACCGCGCCGGCGCCTTCCGCAACCAGTTTGCTGCGTTCCAGAAGCAAAAGGATGGTTGCGGCGATATCTTCGTCTTTAACTACAAATATATCGTCAACGTATCTTTGTATATGGCGGAAAGTTATCTCGCCCGTTTTTTTCACCGCTATGCCGTCGGCCAGGGTATGGACGCCGGGCGCTTCCACCGGGCGGCCGGCGTTGCGGGAAAGATAGGCGGAGGGCGCGCCGCTCGCCTGTACTCCATAAACTTTGACGTGCGGGGCGATTATTTTGATGGCGGCGGCAATGCCGGCGATCAAGCCGCCGCCGCCGACCGGCACGACCACCGCTTCTATATCCGGCCTCTGGCGCATCATTTCAAGCCCGATCGTCCCCTGGCCGGCGATTACCGCCATATCGTCGAAAGCGTGGACAAAACTGAGACCTTGCTCTTTTTGCAGCCGCAGCGCCTCCTCGTAGGAATCGTCGTAAACGACCCCGGCTTGGATGACTTTTGCGCCGTACCCGCGGGTAGCGGCGACTTTGGGCAAAGGAGTGTTCTCGGGCATGACAATGGTGGCCGGCACATTGGCCGCCGCCGCGCCCAGAGCCACGCCCTGGGCGTGGTTGCCAGCCGATGCCGTGATGACCCCGCAGGCGCGCCTTTCCCCATCCATCGCCTGTATGCAGTTGTAGGCACCGCGCACCTTAAACGACCCCGTCCGTTGGAGGTTTTCCAATTTCAGGTAAACGCCCGAGCCTGACATTAAACTGAAGGTGTTGTTGTATTCAAGCGGGGTACATTTTATAACGCCGCCCAGCCGTTCGGCCGCCGCCTTTATATCGCCAAGCGCAACGAAATCCTGTGCTTTCATCAAATCACTTCCTTAAAAATAGCCGCTTTGGCGTTTTGCCGCCGAATCCGTCAGCTGTTCGCGCGCGCCGCCTCAATCGCTTTCAAAAGCGTCCGCTCGGCGTTGCGCATGTGTTCCAAAGCCCTTTGTTTTGCCAGCTCCGGCTCGCGCATGGCGATGCTTTCCACCAAAAGTTCATGTTCCAGCATAGTGTCTTTTATTCTGTCCTGATAATTCATGGAGGTTACGCGCAGCCTGGTGAGCTGGTCGCGCAGGTTGTTGATGATGCCCACCAGTCGGTCGTTTTTGCCCGCCTTGTACAAAACCTCGTGAAACGCCCAGTCGTATTCGCCGATTTTTTCCATATCGCCATGCTCGACCACTTCTTTTATGATTCCCAGGCGCTGGCGCAAAAGCGCAAGCTCATCGCCGGTTATGCGCTCGGCGGCCAGGCCGGCGGCCAAAACATCAAGCGCGATCCTTATTTCATATACATCTACGACATCTTTGATGGAAATATTGGCGACATACGCGCCGCGCCGCGGCAGCATGTCGATAAATCCTTCCTGTTCCAGTTTGCGGATCGCTTCCCTGATGGGGGTCCGGCTTACGCCAAGCTCTTCCGCCAGCTGTATCTCCATCAGGCGTTCCCCCGGTTTCAGCACCCCCCCGATGATCGCCGTGCGCAAAGATTCGCAGACTATTTCCCGGAGCGGGCGATAGGTATTGAGATCGACCGGCCGCAAACGATATTTGGTCATGCTTTTTCACGCCCTCCTGTTTTTGTAACCCATACCCGCGCCTTTGTTTTGTCTTTAACGGCGGCGGCGGCTCTTTCGGCCGTTTCCCTATCCGGCGCCAGAGCGAACACCGCCGGCCCGCTGCCTGACATGGCGCTTGCTGCGCCCGCGTCAATAAGCGTATGTTTTAACCGCTCAACTTCCGGGAACATCTTAAATGTGACAGACTCCAGCACATTGCAAAGCTGCCCGGCCAGAAGCTCCCGATCGCCCAGCGCCAGGGCCTTGGCGGCCAATTCCGTATCGGGCCGCCTGCCGGCGGCTGCCGGCGCGTAATTGGCGTATACCGCGCTTGTCGCCACCGCAAAATCCGGGCAAGCCAGGACAACCGCAAAATCCGGGCAATCCGGCAGAGGGGCGACAATCTCGCCGCGCCCGGACGCCAGCGCGCTGCCGCCGCGCAAACAGAAAGGTACGTCCGATCCGAGACTGGCCGCGATCGCCTCCAGCCGCGCATCGCACCAGCGCAGGTTCCACAGGCGGTCAATCCCCCGCAGGACGGCGGCGGCGTCGGCACTGCCGCCGGCCAGCCCGGCGGCGACCGGAATGCGCTTGACGATTTTTATCGTGAGCGCCGGCGACCTCCCGGCGGCTGCGGCCATAAGGCGCGCCGCGCCAAAAGCTATATTGCCCTCTCCGCCCGGCAAATCCGCCCCTTCCACGCTGACCGACAGCGGGCCGTCCGTTGCGCCGATCTCGATGCTGTCGGACAGGGCGAGCGACTGCATGATCGTCTTTATTTCATGATACCCGTCCGGCCGCTTTCCCAACACGTCGAGCGTCAGGTTGATTTTGGCGCGGGCGGTTTCCGTAACGGTCAAAAATGGCAAAAAAATCACCCTTTGGGAAGGACTCCGAGCCATTGGCCGGATTTTTGTATTGTTTTGACAATTCGCATTTATATTTTATACTGCCTTATCCATATTCGCAACATATTTTCTGGGGCAAGCGCCCAATTAATGCCGCGAGTGCATTGCAAAATGAAATGCCGCAGATAAAAACCACAGGGCAAAGCGCCATCATTTAGTCTGAGGAAACGACAATGAGGGGAGCGCAAGCCTGTGGCAGAGAAAGAGCATGACGGAAAGCGGCGCGGCAAAGGCGTTGATGGCGGATTATTCCGTCCGGCGGCTTGCTTTGTACAGCAATATGCCGTTTTCGTCCCGGCGCTCTATTTGCCCGCGCCGGCACAGGTGTTCCAAATGCGCCATCGCTTCCCCGGCGGCGAACCATTTTTGCGCCTTGGGAAAATCTTCCCACGATTTTGCCTTTATCTCCCAAGTCATCCTGCCCGCCGTAGCGGCCACGCTCTTTTCGCCGCCTTGCAAGATGTCCTTTATTTCCGCCAGCCGCTTTTCGTGATGGGCCATCAGCTGGCCTATCCGCCGGCCGTGGTCTTTCAGCAAAGCCCGGTGGCCGGTCAGCAGAAACTTCACGGGCAGCCGCCTGATTTTGTCCAAGGTATCGAAATACACCTGAAGTATGTCATGCTCAAAACCCCAGAAAGTAATGGTGGGGGTAATTTTCTCCAATATCAAATCGCCGCAAAACAGCAACCCATGTCCCGCTTCGTAAAGGGCTATGTGACCAAGGGTGTGCCCGGGCGTCAACAAAACCTGGAAATTGTAGCCGCCTTTTTTTAATGTTTCGCCCGCCGATAAAGTCCGATAATCGTTTATGTCGCCAGGCCGGAATCTGTAGCCGGGATGGTCGCCGATTTCCAGGCCGTATTTTTCCAGATCGTACACGTGCGCCAATTTTGCCATTTTGTCCCAATAGCGCGGGTCATTGAGGGCAACGATGCTTGGCGACTCCAATTCCCCCATCATTATGCGGGCGCCTCTTTCCTGCAATTCATGAATCAGCCCGCAATGATCGGAATGAAGATGAGTAATCAAAACGTCGGTTTGCCCTATGTCTATGGACAGTTCCTCCAGCCCGGCCAGAAAGCACTCGCGGCATTCCGGGCGGTTGAACCCGGTGTCGATGACCAAGGGGCGCTCGCCGTCTTTTATGATGTAACTGTTGAGATATTTCAGCGGGCTGTTGGGCAGGGTTATTTCGTTCAGATAAATATTTTCGTATATTTCACTAAGCATTGCGTTTTAAGTTTCCATGCTGGCGCCGCGCTTTTTGCGGTAACCTGCAAGGGCCGCTTTGCCAAGCAAAAAAGCCGCCGCGAAGGACAGGGCGACTCCGGCCAGCCCAGCCGCCGCAGACGCGATGGCCGCCGTCGCGCCGCCTTCTTCCTCGGCGTCCGCCAAAGTATAATCGGGAAAAACGGAAAACTTCTCCTGCGCCTGCGCCAGGGAATCGTATATGCCGCCCGCGGGCGTTTCTAACTCTTCCTGGCCGCTGGCGCGCAGGAGCGACCACTCCAGACCGTCCGGATAACTTGAGGCAAAAAGGGACAGCCCGCCCGCGGCAACCGCTGCCGCCAAAATGAAGAAGGCAAAAAGCGAGCGCAAAGAATAACTGTTTTTCAAATCAGCCTGTTCGCCGATATTTATGAGTTCCGGCCGCTGGCTGAAAACATACATAATGACCGCGGCGGTGATGAAACCTTCCACAATGCCGATCGCCAAGTGTATCGGCTGCATGAGCAAGAGAAACAAGCCCGTCGGCAATTGCGTGACGCCGGAGAGGGTAACTTCGGCCACGACGCCCAAGGCCCCGATCTGCAGGCCGATGGCCGACGCGCACACGGACGCGCGGCAGATGCTTTTGCCTGTGGGCCTTTCAGTCAAAAGCCGTTTGTAAATCAGGGGGTAGGCTATATAGCAAGGGATCGCGCCCATGTTGAAAATATTGCAGCCCAAGGCCAGAAGGCCGCCGTCCGCGAAAAATAGTGCCTGTACGGTCAAGATAGAGGCAATAGTCAAGAACGCCGCGTGCCTTCCGAGCAAGGCGGCCAACAATATGCTGCCGACCAAATGCCCGCTGGAGCCGGTAGCGGGGATGGTAAAATTTATCATCTGCGCGGCAAAAACAAAAGCGCCTACCGCGCCCATGAGCGGCGCCTTGCGCTCGTCGCCCAAGCCCCCGGTTTTTTTCGCCGAATACGCCACAAGCCCCGCCGACGCGGCCCACATTGCCGCTCCCACCGCCGGTGAAATCAAAGCATCCGCCATGTGCAATATGATCATCTCCCCATAACTTTTAGCGCGAACCGGCCTGCGGCAAAAGCCGAACTGCACATAAAACAGCGCCTAAGCAAGTCCCGTTCGCAGTTAGATTTTAACACAGCCCGGGCAATAAGGAAACCTACGCGGTTTTAAAATATGATAGGGCGTCCGGCCCTAATGTTTTTCAATTGGCCGTTTTCGAGCGCCAACGACCCATTGACAAACACATATCCGATGCCTTCCGGCGGGGCGTCCGGTTGCTTTTCCGGCAGAAAGCCCGCCCGGTCCGCCATCCGCGCCAAGTCAAAAGTCACAATATCGGCGTCACAGCCTGCGCGCAAACGTCCTTTTGTTTTCAGCCCCAGCGTTTGAGCCGGCAAAAGGGTCGCTTTGCGTACGGCTTCCTCAACCGTCAAAAAATTTTTTTCGACGACCATCTTGCGGAAATAACGCGGGAAACTGCCCGCAATCTGTGGATGGCCTTCGCCCGGCAGGTAGCGTCCCGTATCGGTAGACGGCATGCACCAGGGATGCCGGAGGGCGGCGTATATTTCCGACTCGACGCCGGTAAAGACGACGACCGAGGTATGCGCTCCGGGATTGCCGGCCGCGCGCAGCCGGTCGTAAAGTTCCGGGTCGAGCCGCCGCCCTTTGTAAGGGCCGGTTATTACCAATATGTCGCTGAAATCCCATTGGTTTTCCCGCAAATAGTCGCGGTCGAAAAGCACGGCCTGCAGGCCGGTGGCCCATTGGGTATACATGCCGCTGTCCAGCCGGACGTCGATGCCTTCCCCGCGCGCCCGGTCTATGGCGGAGAGAGCCTCCTCCACCAGGCCGTCGCCGTACTGATAGACAAAGTGCGATATCTGGACGCGCGCCCCGGTATTTTTGGCGAGCAGCAAAACTTCCACCAGCGAATACAGATCCAGCGGCGTGCGCATACGGGTGTCGACGCTGACGATCCGGCCGTATTTGGCCGCGATTTCGGCGAGGGAATATATTTCCTCGTCGGAGGAACCGGGGGCGTAGGCCAGGCCTATGGACAGGCCGCACGCGCCTTCGGCAAAGGCGGTTTGCGCCAGTTCCTTCATCTTTTCGATCTCTTTCCGGCCGGCCGCCATCAAGGGCTCTATCCCGCCCAAATGCGCGCGCAGGCTGTAGGTCATGCCAAAAAGCTCCGCTTGGTTTATCGGCAAAGGATCGGATTGCTGCCGGGCAAAGAAATCCGCCATTAAAAGCGGGCCGCTGCCGCAATTGCCGCCGACGGTAGTGGTGATGCCCTGGCGCAGGGACAACTCAGCGGAATAAAAATTGCCATCTATATGGCCGTGAATGTCAATAAAACCTGGCGCCACCAATTGCCCCGCCGCGTCAAAAGTATCTTTCCCGGATAGCTTTTCCCTGCTGACGGCGGCGATCCGGCCGCCGGTTATCCCGATGTTTTTGCGCTCGCTTGTCATGGCCTCCGGGTCAACCAATATTCCATTCTCGATTACCGCGTCAAAAAACATAATCTGCTTTCCGGCCCTAATGACGGCTGAATTTGAAAAATTCCTTTTGCGCCTTGAAATAGGCCATGCGTCTGTTTTTGTCAAATAAAATAGCTTTTGCTGCTATCAGATTAAAACCGTACCGTCTTTGCGGCCAATTTACCGCCCCGCTTTGTCCTGAAGCCTCGCCGAACGTAGGGGGGTCGCCTGTGTTTTGCGCCGCGCAGGACGCTAAATTGCCCCGCGAATCTTAAAGCGTGGTTTAGTCTTTGAACAGTATTAAATAGGGGCAATGTAAAAGGCGGCAAATCTTTGCGCTAACGTAAAGATTCGCCGCCCGTTTTCCCGCAATGCACTATGCATAGAACTTATGATTGTTCTGACGCATAGACACTGATTTGCCGGTCAAAGCGTCCGCGGCGCTCGAACGCGACTTTGCCCGCTATCTTCGCGAACAGGGTGTGGTCGCGGCCAATCCCGACATTGAAGCCAGGATAAAAACGGGTGCCGCGCTGGCGCACAAGTATGCTGCCGGCGGTAACGACCTGGCCGGCGTGCCTTTTTACGCCCAGGCGCTTGGATTGGCTGTCGCGCCCGTTGCGCGAACTGCTGACCCCTTTTTTATGCGCGAACAGTTGCAGATTAAATCTAAACATGGCACTTACCTCCGATATTCCGCCAGTTCCAGGCTGTTTTTGTATGTTCCGGCTATTTCCGTCAAGCCCAAAAGCATTGTTTCCAAAATAGCGTCCGTTTTGTCGTTCGGGGCGTCTTTTAAGGCAAAAGACAACAAGGCCGGCCGCCGGCTGACTTTGTATTCAAGCCGCGCCCCGGCGCAGCGCCCCAAGCCTAAAAGAGCGGTTTCCGTAAGCGCGGACACGGCCGCGCAAACAATGTCCTTGCCTTTTTCGTCCGTACCGGCGTGGCCGGTAACTTCGCAGGCCGTTATCCGGCCATTGCTGCGCCGGATTTTTATTTTTATCATCAAGCCTCAATTTTTTCGATTTCGATTTTGGTAAAAAGCTGCCTGTGCCCTTGGCGACGGCGATAATTGGATTTGGCCTTATATTTGAAAACAAGTATTTTCTTGTCTTTGCCTTGTTCCAGCACTTTCGCCTTGACGCTTGCCCCTTCCAATAAAGGCTGGCCGATCTTGACCCCTGAATCGTCCGCGCAGAAAAGCACTTGGTCGAAGACGACAGTTTCGCCTTCGGCGGCTTCCAGTTTTTCCACCGAAATGGCGTCGCCTTCGCTGACTTTGTATTGTTTGCCGCCTGTTTTGATAATCGCGTACATTGGGTGTTCACACCTCCTTAAAACATAGACTCGCCGGATACGGCACCGCTCAAGGCGGTTTGGGGGCGCACATTCGCGGCTTGGCAGCCGCAGGCGCGCAATCATGGCCTCTCCGTGCGGTTAAACAATACGGCCGCAAAAGCCGCATCGTCCAAAAAAGATTGGGTACAAAACTAATGCCCAATAAGTTCGCGCCCAAACAATATATCATTTATTGACTTTTTTGTCAAACGCCAACACACAAAAATCAATTTTCAAAAAGAGCGGGGAAGACAAGGCGCAATGAGAACATGAGAGAAGAAAGAGGGCTAAACATCCACATCCTGAAGCAGGTGGGCTAGCGCATAAATGCGCGCCGGTTGAAAGCCGGCACAAGGGCGCAATCCTCGGAAAGAACACTTGCTCAAAGCAAGCTGGAACTGACGGGAACTCATTTTTCGAATGGTTTCGCGCAAAATTCATAAAATCCGCGCCGAAAGGCGGCGGGCCCAGACCGCGCGGCAGAAGTTAAATCACTCTGATGACAAACCGAAAATTATCGTCGTATTCGCCGGGCCTGACCTTGCTGCTTTGCTCGGCGCTGCCGTTAAGGGAATAGGTGGCGGACATATAGGCTACGCCGCTTTTCAATCCCTCGGGCGTATGCAGGTAAAAATAGATGTAGTTCCAGTTGCGGCGGGCTTTGGCGTCCTTTTCGACAATGTCCCCGGCAATCCGCGCAAATTCCGCTTCGCTGGGGGTGTTCTTTTCGACCAGTATGTTATAGGTCAGGCTGCAGGCAAGGCCCCGGCGCCACGCCCGTACTTCCCGCTCGCTGGGCGCGTTCACCGACCGGATTTCGTATTTTATCAGGTCGGCTGGCTCAAATTGGATCTTCGGCGGCCGGATCTTTTCTTCAACGAAAGGGGCGGCGGCCAAGCCCGCCGCCGCCAAAAGACCGCAAAAGGCCATGCCGGCGCAAAATCCCTTCCACAAAGCGTTTTTTTTGCGCACCAAATAAAAAGCCGCAACGGCGCAAATCAAGGTGCCAAAAAAACCGGCGTTGATCAAAGGCTGCATAAATTACTCCTAACATTCTCGCAAAACTTCAGGGGATCTCTGGCAATCTCCTGTGGCGGCGGGCAACCTTGCCCTCTGAACGGGCATCTCAACGTTCGCCGTCCGCCCGCGGCCGGCAACGCGCTTTGAAGCGAAGCCGCCGCAAAGGGCCGCCGGGTGCTATGGACATTCTTGGCGCGCCCGGCATTTGCTCTCGCGCCCATTCGCCTGCTGCCCGGAAAATGTCCGGCAAAGCGTCGCCATGGATTTATCGGAGGCTTCCCCTGATCGTTTGCCGCAAAGCGGCTTTAATTGGGGTCATCTTATGGTTTTCAGTTCCGTCCAGTATTGATCGTAAAGGGTCAGGGCGCTACCGACGTCGGTCAGCCACTCGCTGTTTTTGATGGCGGCGTTGCTGTCGTTGAAAATTTTGTTTTCCCGGTATTCTTTGCTATGAAATTCATAGGCTTTCTCGTTCGGGTCAATATAGCCGATGGCTTCAAAATTCCTGGCGCTTACCCGGGGTTCGTAAAGATAGTTTATGAATTTTTCCGCCAGTTCTTTGTTTTTGGCGTTTTTGGGTATGGCCAGGGTATCGGCAAAGATGACGCCGTTTTCTTTGGCCGTGACGTATTCGATGTTGGGATTTTCCGCTTGGGTAAAGACGGCGTCGCCTGACCACATGGTACCGATCCAGACTTCTTCGGCGATGAATTTTTGCTTGATGTTGTCCGTATCGTAAGCCAGCACGTTGGGCGCGAGTTTTTTCAGGTCGTTAAAAGCCGCCTCCAGCTGCCGGCGGTCGCGCGTGCTGTTGGAAAACCCGTTTTTCCTGAGCGCCATGCCCAGCACTTCCCGCCCGTCGTTGAGCAAAATGACGCGCCCCTTGTAATCGGGCTTCCAAAGATCGGCCCAGCTTGACGGCGGTTGCTTGACATATTTTTTGTTGTAGGCGATGCCCGTAATCCCCCAAGTATAAATAGCGGTGTATTCGCCGCTGGGATCAAAAGGCGGCTTAGTGAAGCTTAAAGTGATGTTTTTGAGGTTGGGCGTGTTTTTGAAGTTGATTTTATCCAACAGGCCAAGTTTAATCATGGCCGCAACCATATAGTCAGACGGCTGTATGATGTCGTACTGGGCGCCGCCGGCCTGCATTTTGGCCAATAGTTCCTCGTTGTTGGCGAAAACGTCATAGTTGACTTTGCAGTTGTATTGTTTTTCAAATTCGGCGATTATTTCAGGGTCAAAGTAATCGGCCCAGCCAAAAAGGTTAAGCACTTGCGGCCCGGCCGGTTTTTTTGTTGCCGGCGGTTTTTCCGCGCCGCAGCCGGCAAGAAGGAAAATGGCGCCCAAGAGCAAAGACAGCGCGAAAAAAAGTGTTTTTTTCATTTTGTCAGATCGTCCTTTCCTTGTTCGTTTTTATTTTCAGCTCGCTGCCGGATAAATTGGCCGAGCAAGATAAGCGCCACGGTCGCCGCGATCATGATGGTGGACAAAGCGTTGATCTCCGGGCTTACGCCGCGTTTGACCATGGCGTATATGTAAAGGGGCAGGGTGGTCGACTCAGGGCCGGCGACGAAAAAACTGATGACAAAGTCGTCAATCGACAGGGTAAAGGCCATGAGCGCGCCGGCGACTATGCCGGGCATAGCCAGCGGCAAAGTGATGTAGCGGAAGGTTTGCCAAGGCGTCGCGTAAAGATCCTGCGCCGCCTCCTCAAGATCCGCGCGCATCCCTTCCAGCCTTGCGCCAACCGTTATTATGACAAAAGAGATGCAAAATGTTATGTGCGAAATGACCAACGTGTTTTTCCCCAGCGGAATTTTAAGCTGCGAGAACATGACCAGCAAAGACAGCCCCATGACTATTTCGGGGATGAGTATCGGCAGGTACAGGAGATTGTTGATGGCCGCTTTGTGCTTGAACCGGTAACGGCTTAGGCTGATCGCCGCCATCGTCCCTAGTACGGTGGAGACAACGGTGGTTGCGCCGGCGATGATAAGGCTGTTGCGCAAAGCCTCCAGTACGCGGACGTTCTTGAAAAGCGACAGGTACCAGTTCAGGGTAAAACCGGTCCAAGCAGCGTTTATGCGCGACGAATTAAAAGAATAGGCGGCCAAAAGAAAGATCGGCAAATACAAAACGGCAATAACCGCCAGCGCGTAAGCGGCCAAAAGCTTTCCCGCGCGCCGGTTCATAGCAGGCCGCCCCCTTTCCTTATGCCGAGCGCCCTATAATAAAGAAAGATAAGCAGCATTGACAAAAAGGCCAGCAGGATGGAAAGCGCCGAGCCGAAAGGCCAATTGCGCGCGCTCAGGAACTGGTTTTGTATCAGGTTGCCGATAAGCGGCGATTTGGCGCCGCCCATTATGTCCGGTATGACGAACATGCCGAGGGTAGAGATGAAAACAAGTATGGATCCGGCCGCGATGCCGGGCAGGGTAAGGGGCAGGGTTATTTTGAAAAAAGATCTCAGGGGGGACGCGCCAAGGTCGGACGCCGCCTCCAAAAGGCGCTGGTCAAGTTGTTCTATGGATACGTAGGCCGGCAGCACCATGAAGGGGATCATGGCGTAAACAAGCCCAAGCAGCACCGCGCCGTCGTTATACAATAGGGGCAGGGGGCTTTCAATCAGCCCGGCACTTAGGAGCAAGGAGTTGACCACGCCCTGCGAGCGCAGGATAATTACCCAGGCGTAGGAACGGATGAGAAAATTGATCCAGAAAGGGATCATGACCAGCAGCAAGCCGGTTTTCTGCCAGCCGCGCCGGGCGCGGGCGATCGCGTAGGCAAGGGGGTAGCCTAGCAGGAAAGTGATGAAGGTAACGGCAACCGCCGTGCCAAAGGTAGAAAAAAGTATGTTAAGGTAAAGAGGTTCAAAAAAGCGCCGGTAATTTTCAACCGTAAAATAAAACAGCAACTGGCCGTAAGGCGTGCGGCCCAAAAAAGAAATGACGACAACGATCATGAGCGGCACCGCAAAAAACAAGGCAAGCCAGCCGAGCGCCGGCACCGCCATTAATTGGCCGCGCTTCATCGCTGTAGCCTCACTTCGTCCTGGGGGCGCCACCACAGGCCGACCCTTTCTTCTGCCCGCCATTTTCTTTTGTCGTCAAAATATTGGTACGCGGTAACGATTTGGCGGCTGTTGTCTATGAGTATGAATATCTTGTCGATAGTTCCGTAAAAAACCACGTCCACGATTGTGCCGAAATAACGAGGGGCCGGGCAGGGGCCGGCCTCCGGCGGGCAGCAAGGCAAAGCTGCCCCGGCTTCGGCAAGATTTATCTTTTCCGGGCGCATGGCGATCTTGCCGCTTGCGCTTTCAAATATGTTCACTTCGCCGATAAAAGTCGCGACGAAAGTGGACTCCGGCCGGTGATAAAGCGTATCGGGGCTGGAATCTTGCTCCACCGCCCCTTTGTTCATGACTACTATCCGGTCGGACATGGTCAGGGCTTCTTCTTGATCGTGCGTTACGTAAACAAAAGTTATGCCCAGCCCTTTTTGCAGATTTTTCAATTCCAGCTGCAAATTTTTGCGCAGTTGATAATCAAGCGCGCCCAAAGGCTCGTCCAGAAGCAGGACCTTGGGGCTGTTCACCAGCGCGCGCGCGATAGCCACCCGCTGCTGCTGCCCGCCGGACAATTGCTGTGGGCGGCGGGCGCGAAATTCGTCAAGCTGGGTAAGGTACACCACCTGATCGACGAGCTTTTTTTGCTCGGCGGCCGGCACCCTTTTCATGTTGAGCCCGAAACGGATGTTTTCTTCCACCGTCATGTGCGGAAAAAGCGCGTAGTGCTGAAAAATCATGTTGACATTGCGCTTGTAGGGCGGCAGTTTCGTCACGTTCCGGCTGTCGATGTATATTTCGCCCTGCGTGGGCGTTTCCAGCCCGGCAAGCATACGCAGCAAAGTAGTCTTGCCGCAGCCGGACGGGCCGAGCAGGGTAAGGAATTCCCCGTTGTTTATGGTAAGGTCAAGGTGGGGGATGACGACGGTATCGTCAAATTTTTTTTGCAGCCCCCTGATGCTGATCATCGCGTTTTTATCAGGCAATTATCGCCCCTCCGCCTTGCAATGAGTTAAGTAATACTTTATTTACATTCAAACTTAATGCTTACCGCTTTTTATAATATTAAAGCATTTTGCGCGAATATGCAAGGTTTTTTACATAAGGCATTTAATGGCATTTGGCTTTTCGCGATAGTGCCACTCAAAGCAGGAATTTGCCCGCCGCAGCCGAATTATCTTTAAATAGCGGCGTGATGGGCAAAGAAGTTTTTGCTTTCGCGCTCTCCTGGCAAAAGCTGAAAATTGGCGGAGGGACATCTTGCAAAATATTTTTGAATATTCCCGGAAAAATGGCGGCGAGATGGCCGAAGAACTTTTCCGGCTGAAAGAAGGGCGGATAACGAGGATAATATCCACAGGGCAAAAATCCGCCCCGGGTTTTTGGTATGAGGAGGAGGAAGACGAATGGGTGATTGTCCTTGCGGGCAAGGGCGAAATAGAATGGCCGGACGGGCGCAGGAAACTTTTGGAAACGGGAGACTGGCTGCTTCTTCCGGCGCGGGAAAAACACCGCGTGGCTTACACTTCCGCTTGCCCGCCCTGCGTTTGGCTGGCCGTTTATGGAAAGGAAATTGAACATGCGTAAAAATCTGCCGCGTATTTTTCTCATATTGTTTATGCTGGCGGTTTCGCCGCCGGCTTTCGTCGCCGGAGGGAAAGGCCAGCCGCCGCCGGTAAAAACCGGCCTGGAAAGGATCGACGAATTTGCCGGCCTGTTCGCCGGCAAGCGCATAGGGCTTATCACCAACGCGACCGGGGTGGACAAGGACCTGAACGACAGCGCGAAAATTTTGGCCGGCAAAATGAATTTGACGGCGATCTTTTCGCCCGAGCACGGCTATCTTGGGCAGGCGGCGGCCGGCGGCGCAGTCGGTGCTTATTTTGACGGGCGCTTGGGCGTGCCGGTATATAGCCTGTACGGCGCGGTGAAAAAACCCACGGCGCAGATGCTGGAAAATGTCGATATGCTGGTTTTTGACATACAGGACATAGGCGTGCGCAATTATACCTATCTTTCGACTATGGTTTACGCCATGCAGGCCTGCGCCGAAGAAAAAAAACAGTTTGCCGTGCTCGACCGGCCCAATCCCCTTGGCGGCAAAATGGAAGGGCCGGTGCTTAAAGCGGGGTTTGAGTCTTTTGTCGGGCTTTACCCCATACCTTTCCGGCACGGGCTGACGCCGGGGGAAGCGGCGCTTTTTTATAACGGCGAGTTCGCCATAGGCGTCGATCTTTTTGTAGTCCCCCTTTCCGGCTGGACGCGCGAAATGTATTTTGAAGAAACCGGCCTTCCCTGGGTCATGACCTCGCCGAACATACCGACGCTCGACAGCGTGATAGGTTACGCCGCCACCGGCGCTTTTGCCGGACTGGGCGTTACAAACGGAGTGGGGACGACCAGGCCGTTTGAGTTTGTCGGCGCGCCTTGGATAGACCCTTACCGGCTGGCTCGTCTTGGCAACCAGGAGAACCTGCCCGGCGTCATCTTCCGGCCGGTGGCTTTTACGCCCGCTTTCGGCGGTTACGCCGGCAAAACCTGTTATGGCGTCCAATTGCATTTTACGGACAAAAAAAAAGCGGCCGCGGTGGAAACCGGCGTAAGGCTGTTTTACATCCTGCGCCGGATGGCGGGGGTGGACAAAATAGACGCAGGCGGCACTGCCCGGCTGGATAAAAACCTCGGCGAAAATTCGGTTTGGGACAATCTGCCGCTGGAAGAGCTGCTTGTCAGATGGCGCGAAGAATGCGCGGCTTTTTCCGTGAAGGCGCAACCCTATCTTTTGTATGAATGGGGCGGAGGGCGTGGACATGCTGACCAAAGAGCTGATTGAGAAGATTTACGATGCGGCCAATTCCCAACGCTGGAAAGATCACCTGCACCCGCACCAAGGATTTACGGAGTTGGACAAACAGGCGCACAAGATGGTCATCGCCTATGTTCTGGCCAAATATGAGGAACGCCGGAAAAACGCCGTCAACTGGCGCGCCCTGATCGAAGGCGGGCTGTTTGAGTTCTTGCACCGCACGGTCGTTACCGATATAAAGCCGCCTGTCTATTATGAATTAATGCGCGGGAACGGACGGGAGATCGACGGGTGGGTGACCGGCCGGCTTGAACCGGCGCTCCGCAGCTTGGGCGGCGGCTTCTTTGACGCTTTCAAAGCTTATTTCGCCGAGCCAAAATGCCTGGCCCGTGAAAAACGCATACTGAAAGCCGCCCATTACCTTGCCACCAATTGGGAGTTTCGCATCATCTACCGCATGAACAGGGGCGTGGTGATCGGCATTGAAGATACGCGCAGGGAGATTTTATCGCAGATAAAGGACTATGGCGATCTTGCCGGCGTACAGAAACTGTCCGGCAGCGGCAAAATACAAAAGTTCATTGCCCTGGCCGGGCAATTGCGCTTTCAAAAACGCTGGGCGCAGTCGCCGCGCATACCGGAAACTTCCGTCATGGGGCACATGCTGATCGTCGCTATCTTTGGCTATTTTTGCGCCCACGCGCTCGGCGCCTCCGACGAGCGGATCGTAAACGACTATCTGTGCGGCCTCTTCCATGATCTGCCCGAAGTGCTGACGCGCGACATCATCTCGCCGGTCAAACGCTCGGCCACCGAAATTGAGGACAAAATCAAAAAAATTGAAAGCGGGTACATGCGGGAAAAAATATTCCCCCTCTTGCCGGCATCCTGGCACGGCGAATTAAGATATTTCACCGAAAATGAATTTGACACGCGCTACGTCAAAGACGGCGCGCCGCAAAAACTGGAAGGGGAGTTCGTCATACCGCCGGAATATGACCGCGGCGGGCTGAAGCCGGTGGACGGGGTTATATTGAAATGCTGCGACAACCTGGCGGCGCTCATTGAGGCCGTATTGTCCTACAAACACGGCGTTTTTTCCGATCATTTGTACACGGCCGTATGCAACATAACCAAAAGCATTTCCGGCCGGGGCGCGGACGCCGACGCAAAAATAGCCGCCGCCGGCATTGATTTTCACAAACTGATCGCTGAATTTTCCCTGATCGAAGAAATAAAGAAAAACCACCAAGCCCGCTTTCATTGTCTGGAATGACCCGAAACGCCCTGCGAAGGGGGCGCGGCTTGACCGGCGGCCTTGTGCCGTGTTGGAATTTTCTTCATTGCGTGAAAAGGGGAAATTGCGAAAGGTTGGACCAAGCGGCCATCTAATGGGAACTGTCAATGGCTGTTTGCGGCGTTTGGGCGGTCAGCGGCAAAAATCCGCGATGATTTCTTCCAGATGCGCGGCTCCTCGGCCGCCGAAAGGTATCTCCCGCGCCATGGCGGAAATTCCCGCCAGCGCTTTTTTGATTTTGGCTTTGGGCATTTTTTGGCATTGCCCTATGATTTCATCGGCGAAGTACGGCTTTATGCCGGCTTCGGTTATGACGCCCTCCCGCCCGCCGTCTTTTTCCAGAATGCTTTTGACCGCCAGCAGCCGGCGCAATTGCAAAGCGACAAGCCCCAACGTTTTCGGCAAATATACGCCGCGAGCGGTTGTTTCGCGCAGTATGGCAAGCGCTTTGACGGCGTCCCTGTCCGCAAGGGCGCGGATGAGCACAAAGCCGGACAAGCCCGTCAGATCGGAGAAGATGGTTTCCGCGTCCTGCCTGCTCCAACTTTTTCTGTCGCCGGCGTAAAGGGGCATTTTTTCGATTTCCCGCGCCAATTGGGCGAGGGATACTTCCTGCAGCAGGGACAGGCCGTCCGTTATAAAAGAGAGCGCATCGCTTTCCCAGCGGCTGCCGTATTCGGCCGCCGTCCGCGCCAGCCAGTTTTTCAGTTTGCCAAGGTCACCTTTTTTGCTTGGATCAAGGAGCGCACATTCCACAACCTGGCCCACGGCGCTGGCCGCTTTGTAAAATTTTAGCCTGGCGTCGGCCTTTTCGCTTTGAATTACTATCCGGCAGTGTTCAGGTATGGTTTTGAACATCGCCAGGTACGCGCCGGCCTCCGCGTCGGAAACTTGCTTTGCCGTGGACAAAAGCCTGCTTTGCCGCACTTCGATCAGAGAGCGCGCGCTGAAAAAGGAACTGCCGGACAAAAGCAGCGAAAATTTCTGCGCCGCCGGTTCGGACGGCAAGACGGCAATGTCTTTTTCCGCCTCGCCGCCCAGCCATTTTGCCCTGATTTTTTGCCGTATTTTTTCGACATAAAAGTGTTCGCCGCCTATCAGCAGCGTCAGCGGCGGCACAGCGGCGTCAAGGCGCCGCAGGAATTCTTCCGCTTCCATAAAAAGCTCCTTTTGAAGTATATTCAGTTGGGCGAAAGTCCAACTTCTTCCGCCCAAGGACGGGCAGGGACTTGTAACCGGCGGGCATGGCCCGGTTCTGCGGCGAAGGATGAAAATATCCGGCTTGGCGCCGCAAGCATACGCTTTGTATGAGTTCAGGGGACATTCGGTTCAGCATCAGAAATGTTCGGGGTTTTGTTTGTAAGTGTGCCACTTTAAGGCGCCGTTTGTTACCTCGACCAGCACGGCGCCGTTAAAATCGGTGCGCAAGGTGGCGCAGCCCTGCCGGGAGAGCCTCTCGAGCGTTTCGTAAGAAGGGTGCCCGTACCGATTGCCGCCGCCGACGGAAATGACCGACAGTTCCGGATTAAGCGTTCCGATGAACAAAGGGTCGCTGGAGGCGCCGGAACCGTGGTGCGCCACCTTCAGCACGGATATTTGCCCGGCCAGGGGCGCTATTTCCCGTTCGGTTGCGGCCGTTATATCGCCGGTGAACAAAAAATCCCGCCCTTGGTAAGACAGCTTTATTACCGCCGAGGTTTCGGCGGTTTTTTTGCGCGCGGCATAAAGGCTGTCCGGCGCGTATATGACTTTTATTTTGGCATCGTCGATTATTGTTGCCGTGCCTTCAGCCATTACGACTTTTTTGCTGTGCGCGCTGTTTTTGAGCAATCTTTCCACATCGTCCGAAACTTGGCCGGCGGGAAGCCATATTTCCCGCACCGGCAGGCTTTTCGCTACCGCCGCCGCGCCGCCCGCGTGATCGTCATGGCCGTGCGACAAGATAAGAAGCTGCAATTCTTTTAGCCCATAGTATTTAAGGTAGGGCAGCACGACCCGTTCCCCCGCGTCGTAGCCGCCGGAAAACCCGCGCCCGCCCGCGTCGATCAAGATTGCCCGCTTCCGGGGCGTTATGACCAGCGCGGCGTCCCCTTGCCCAACGTCCATAAAGTGTACGGCCAGCCGCCCGCCGGTATCGGAGCGCCAGAGAAAACCTATCAGCACGGCGCAAAGGGCGCCGCCGCATATAATCAGCCGTCCGCGCTTTGTAAAACCGCCCGGCAGCCAGTCAAAGGCGGACAATAGCGCCAGATAGTAACAACTCCAGAGCAAGGGCGGCAGATACGGCACGGACAGCGCCGCGAAAGGGAAAGCGGCGATAAATTCGGCCAGCCGCAGCGCGATCCCCAAAAGCAGCCCGGCCGCTATAAAAACTAAACTGCCGACCGGAGGCAGGATGTAAAGAAAAGGCAGGGCGAAAAAAGCAGCGACCAGGCAGCCTTCCAAAAGGGGCAAAATTAAGATGTTGGCTAAAAAAGCGACTAAAGAAATTTGATAAAAATAGTTGGCGAGAAAAGGCAAAGTTGCGATTTGCGCCGACAAAGTCAGCGCCAGAGCGGCCGCCGGCATTTCCGGCAAAACGTCCAGCTTGGCCTTCAGCGGCGGGTAGATATAGATAATGCCCGCCGCCGCCAAAAAAGACAGTTGCAAACTTATTGAAAAAATCCAGCGCGGTTCATAGATAAGCGAAAGCAGCAGCACAAAGGCCAAAATCGCGCCGCTGTCGGCTTTGCGGCCGAACAGTCGCCCTACGAGGACAGCCGTGCCCATAGCGGCGGAACGTATCACCGGTATGGAGAAGGACGACAAAAGGGCGTAAAACCAAATGGCGGCAATGACGAAAGGGGCGGCTTTTTTGCGGTTCAGCCGGCATCTGCCCAACAACCAGCCGACAAAGCCCGCGATCATAGCGACGTGCGCGCCGGAAACGGACAATATATGGATGAGGCCGGTGGTGGAAAAATCCTGGATAATCTCTCCGTCTATTCCTTCCTGCCCGCCAAAGAGCATCCCAAAGATGATCGCCCTGTCCGAAGGCGGCAGTATTTTGCCCGCCGCGTCTTTCAGTCCGCCGAGCCAGCCCTCTGCCCTGGCGGCCAGGCTGGTTTCGTTTTCGGCCACCGCTATGTCTTCGTAGTCTGCGGATACGCGCCCGTAAACGTCCCGCCGCCGTTCGTAGGCGACCGTATCGATGCCGCCCGGGTTGGCAAACCCCGAAAGCGGCCTTATTTCCCCGCCGATGCTGACAATGTCGCCGGCTTTCAGCCTTGCCCCTTCCGGCACGCGGCGCAAGGTTATGCGCAAATTGCCGCTTTGGGCGCCGGTTGCCCCTTGCGCGTGAAAAGACGCGCTTTGGAGCAGGAAGGCGGCGTAGCCAGCCCTGCCCGCCCGCCAGGTGCCCGGGACTACGCTGCCGGTGATCACGCCGGTACGCCCGGCAAGATAAAAAACACTGTCTGGAGCGGGCGCATTGGCGTTCGTTCCGATTAAAAGGCCAGAAGCAAAAAAGAAAAGCATAGACCCGCCATAGCACAAAAAACGCGCCGCCGCATTCTTAAACAAGCCGCTAAGTGCCATGGCCGCGCCACAGGCCGAAAGGCCGAAAGCAAAATATGAAGGTACGGCAAAGGCCTGGGCAAGATAAACCGCCAGCGCAAAAAGCGCCCCGCCGACGAAAAATAATTTTTTCGGGTTCATATTTTTAACCTGTTCCTGAACAGGGAGAATTTAGCTTCGCCGATCCCGTCAACGTCTTTAAGTTGCCCGGTAGTTTTAAAAGGTCCGTACCGCGCACGGTAAGCCACGATCCTTTTGGCCAGTTCCGGCCCTATTCCGGGCAGGCGCGAGAATTCGTCCTCGCCGGCGCTGTTTATGTCGATCGTTTCGCCCGGCGGCGGGACATCCGTACGCGCGCGCCGCGGCCTTTTCTCCGGCGGTTCGGCTTTTTTGTACGGAACCAATATGTTCATGCCGTCGGAGCAGCGCCGGGCGAGGTTGACTTTGTCCCGATCCGCCTGTGGCAGAAAGCCGCCCGCTTTGCTTATCGCATCCGCCGCCCTGCTGCCGGGCGAAAGATCGTACAGGCCGGGCGAGGCTACCGCGCCGGCCACGCTTACGGTGATCTGCTGCTTTTTCAGCGCCTCATAGACGGTCGGGGGAGTTTCCGGCGGCGAGCCGGCCACGCTTAGGCGGCGTTCCTGCCGCCAGACGCCGGCGCCGGTAAAGAGGGCGAGCAAAAGCATGATGGCCGCCAATTTGTATTTTTCCTCTTTTTCCATGGCAATTCCTTTAGGAGATGCTGACACAGCAAAGCGCAAAATTAGCCGTAAAGAGGCCGCAACGGATTTTGCAAACACGCCCTAACCTTAGAACAATATTGCGCGGCGTCCTTAGAGGCCCCGTTATTTCACGACTACGTTGACAAGTTTGTCGGGCACGCAAATCACTTTGGCAACCCGCGCCCCGCCGAGCGAATCTTTTATCTTGGGCAGGGAAAGGGCGAGCCGCTCCGACTCTTCGGCCGACAGTCCGGCAGGGACGGTCATTTTATCGCGGATCTTGCCGTTTAATTGTACGACGATCTCAACTTTTTCGGCTTTGGTCGCCGCAAGGTCATAGGCAGGCCATTGCCGGGCGTGGACGCTGCCCCCATAGCCGCCGAGCGCCCATAACTCTTCTGTTATATGCGGCACGAACGGCGCGAGCAAGCGCAAAAGTACACTTATGATTTCGCCGGTCAGGGCGGCGTTCAATTTTTCGGTTTTTTCTTTGTAAATATAAAGGGCGTTGACCAATTCCATTACCGCGCTTATCGCCGTATTAAAATTAAAACGCTGCGCTATGTCGTCCGTAACCCGTTTAATAGTAACATTGAGCAAGCGGCGCATTTCTTTTTCGTCTTTTGACAGTTCGCCTTTTGCGTACCCGCCGTCCGCCGCAAGCGGCGCGAGCTGCCGCACTATGCGCCAGAGGCGGCCGAGGAAGCGGAAAGACCCTTCCACGCCCTGATCGCTCCAGTCAAGGTCGCGTTCAGGCGGGGCGGCGAACAAGATGAAGAGCCTGGCGGTGTCCGCGCCGTATTTGGCGATTATTTCTTCCGGCGAAACAATGTTGCCTTTGGATTTGGACATTTTAGCGCCGTCTTTTATCACCATGCCTTGGGTCAAGAGGTTACGAAAGGGCTCGGCGGCTTCAATCATGCCCGCGTCCCGCAATACCTTGGTAAAAAAGCGCGAATACAGAAGATGCAGTATGGCGTGTTCTATGCCGCCGATATAAATGTCGGCCGGCAGCCAGTAATTGACCTTGTCCGCCGCAAAAGGCGCTCTGGCGTTATTGGGGTCGGTATAACGCAGGTAATACCAAGACGAGCAGATGAAGGTATCCATAGTGTCTGTTTCGCGCCGCGCCTTAGCGCCGCAGCGCGGACAGGCGCACGTTACGAAATCGGGAGCCGTTTCCAGCGGTGATTTTTTAAAATCGCTGAAATCCACTTCCTTCGGCAATTTTACCGGCAGATCCTCCTTCGGCACAGGCACTGCGCCGCACTTGTCGCAATAAACCATCGGTATGGGCGCGCCCCAATAACGCTGCCGGCTGATCAGCCAGTCGCGCAGACGGTAATTCACGCGGCATAGGCCGATGGAGTGCGCGATCATATAGTCGGCCACCGCTTTTTTGCCTTTCTCGCTGTCCAACCCGTCAAATTCGCCGGAATTCACCATAACGCCCGGCCCCTCATATGCCCCGTCCATTTGGCTTGTTTCCAGCGCTTTGCCTTCGGGCCGGATCACGATGATTTTAGGCAGGCCGTATTTATTGGCAAACTGCCAGTCGCGCTCGTCATGCGCCGGCACGCCCATGACGGCGCCGGTGCCGTATTCATAAAGCACATAATTGGCGATCCAGATAGGTATTTCGCCGCCGGTCATGGGATTTACCGCGTAAGCGCCGGTAAACACGCCTTCTTTTTCAAATTCGGCCGACGTGCGCTGCAATTCGCTTTGGGCGCGCACGCGCTCGGAAAACGCAAGCACGGCATCCGCCCCCGCGTAGCCGGCGACAAGCTTGGCGAGCAAGGGATGTTCCGGCGCCAGCACCATATAGGTAACGCCAAAGACAGTATCCTGCCTGGTCGTATAAACAGGTATCTTGTCTGCTATGGACGGCACGGCAAAGGAAAACTCCATCCCTTCGCTGCGCCCTATCCAGTTCTGCTGCATCACCTTTACCCGTTCCGGCCAGCCCTTTAGTTTTTCGATATCGGCCAGCAGAAGGTCCGCGTAGTCGGTAATGCGCAGGAACCATTGTTCGAGGCTTTTCCGCGATGCGGCACAGTCGCAGCGCCAGCACTTGCCGTCAATGACCTGTTCGTTGGCCAGCACGGTGTTGCAATGCTCGCACCAATTGACGACGGCTTTCTTCTTGTAAGCCAGCCCCCTTTCGTAAAAAAGCAAAAACAGCCATTGCGTCCAGCGATAGTAATCTTCGTCGCAGGTGGTTACCTCGCGCTCCCAGTCATAGGAAAACCCCAGCCGTTTTTGCAGGGCGCGCATGTTCTCTATATTGGAATAAGTCCAGCGGGCGGGAGGTATGTTGTTGGCAATGGCGGCGTTTTCCGCCGGCATGCCGAAAGCGTCCCAGCCCATGGGGTGAAGGACGTTGAACCCATTCATTCTTTTAAAGCGCGCGATCACGTCGCCAATGGCGTAGTTGCGCACATGGCCCATGTGCAGCTTGCCGGAGGGGTAAGGGAACATCTCCAGCACATAATATTTTGGGCCGCCGGCGCCGCCTGTTGCGAAAGCCGCCTCCCGCGCCCACGCCGCCTGCCATTTCTCTTCAATTTCGTGCGGAGAATATCTTTGGTTAAATTGCATTTTCCTGCCTCCCAAAATTAATGGCGCCCCCCTGATACTGCCTATTGTTTAAAGCATAAGGATCTTTGCGGCTGATTCGCCGCGCCGCTTTGCGCAAAATCCTTGCCGGGCTTTGCGGCTCGCCTGCGTTTCGCGCCTTGCCGGGCGGCGAATTGGCCCTTAAAATCTTGTCCGTGTCCTATCTCGGCGGCAGTATAACAAAAAATCCCCGGCCCATAGGCCAGGGACGACGCATCGCGGTACCACCCTGCTTGACGGACGAGAGCGCAACCGTCCGCCCACTTTAACCGTTAACGCCGGGCGCGCGGCGGCCGCTCAAATATTTCACGGCCGCTTCTTGGCAGCGAGTTCGATTTTTCAAGTTTGGCTTGCATCGGCCGCCAAATTTCTGTAACATGATAGAGAGGGGATACGGCTCCCAAATCTACTACTCTGCTTCATCGAATTTACGAAACCATTATAAACGAGCGGACAAGAAAAGTCAATTGAGGCAGACATGAGCATTTACGCCATCGGCGACCTGCATCTTTCCGGCCGGCCGCCGGCCAAGCCTATGTCGGTCTTTGCGCCGGAATGGGAGAACCACTGGGAAAAAATACAAAAATCATGGCTGGCCGCCGTAAGGAAAGAAGACCTTGTAATCATCTGCGGCGACATTTCTTGGGCCATGCGCTTTCCTGACGCATTGGGCGATCTGAAGGAAATCGCTGCCATGCCGGGCGGCAAAGTATTAATCCGCGGCAATCACGATTTCTGGTGGACCGGCTTGGCGAAAATGAATGCGGCGATAGGCGGAGGCTGTTTTTTCCTGCACAATAATTTTTACGCCGCAGGCGGGCTCGCCGTTTGCGGCAGCCGCGGCTGGCTGACGCCGAACGCGCCGGATTTTACGGAAAAAGACGACGCCATTTACCGCCGGGAACTGATCCGCGCGGAAAGCTCCCTGCTGTCCGCCAAACGCGCCGGTTATGAAAAACCGCTCCTCGCCCTGCATTATCCGCCGCTTTATGTTGACGGCAAGCCAACGGGGTTCAGCGCTCTTTGCGAAAAATATCAGGCAAGGATCTGCGTTTACGGCCACCTGCACGGAGAAAGCGGCGTTTTGGGCTATCAGGGCGAAAAAGACGGGACAATCTACAGCTTGGTCGCGGCCGACGCTTTAGGCTTTCAGTTAAAGCTCACGCTTTAGGGCGTGTTGGCATGGCCTGTCCGAACCGCAAAGGGTCAAAGATAAAACCAAACTATTATTTGCGACAGTTTGTTTGTGTATAAAAGCGCGCCTATTGCGATTAAGGACAGTCCGGCCAGTTTCTGCCCCGCCCCCAGCCAGGGCGACGCCAGGCGGCGCAGCCTGTGGGCGAAGCTGTCGGTGGCCAGCGCGGTCAGCAAAAGCGGCAGGCTAAAGCCGGCGGAATAAGCGGCCAGTAAAAAAGCGCCGTAACGAACGCTTTCTTGCGTGCCGGCATAAATGAGTATAGCGCCAAGCACGGGGCCCGTGCATGGCATCCAGCCGAATACGAAAGCCATGCCGAGAATGAACGCGCCGCCGTTTTGGCCGGCGGCGTCAAGCAGCGGCCGCCGCTCCCGCAGCAAAAAGCCGGGCGAGACGATCCCCAACTGGAAAAGTCCCATGCCGATCATAAAAAGAGCGCCGGCCTTGCGCAAAGCGTTCCGGTATTCCGCCAGGAACGCGCCCAGGGCGGACGCGCTCAACCCCAGCAAGATGAATATCAAGGTAAAGCCGGCCACAAAAGAAAGCGCGCCGGCGAAAACCGCCAAGCGACCGCGGCCGGCCCCGCCCGGCGCGATCGCCGAAAGATAAAGCGGCATGAGCGGGAACACGCACGGCGAAAAAAAGGAAAGAAGTCCCGCGGCGGCCGCCGCACCAAAGGTTATATCGTGCGGCATCGTCAAATACCGGCAAGCGCGGCTTCCAATTCTTCTGCCGTAATCGCGCCGATTTTCCGAAAAATGATCTTTCCGTCGGCGCCGGCAATAATAGTGGTCGGAATGGCGGAGGTGTAAAGCATGTCGACCGCTTCGCCCCGCAGATCCAAAATGACCGGCATCGCCAAGTTGTTTCGCCGCATAAATTCTTCGACGGACTTGGACGGCTCGGCGTGATTTATAAGATACAACGCTATGTCCGGATTGTTTTTATGCTTGTCGTAAAAAGCTTGCAACTGCGGCATTTCCCCCCGGCAGGGTGGGCACCAGGAAGCCCACAGGTTGAGCACGCAGGCTTTTTTGCCTTGGAGCGGAAGGGTTACCGTGCCGCCGCCCAAAAGTTCAAAACTGCGCGCGCCAAGCACGTCGCCCACGTTCGCGGCGGCTTCCGCCGAATGGCTCGCCGCGCCGGCGAGCATGAAAATCAGTAAAAGGCTTAAAATTGTTTTTTTCACAATCAAACACACCCTTTTGAAAATTTAAAGGCCGCCAATAATCGCTTGCGGCTGCTGCGGCGAGAGGTTTTTATGTAGAAAAGCGGCGGGCGGGCATGGCCCGCCGTTAGGGGGCGCACAAGCGCCTTGCCATGTAAGGCGGAAAATTGCCTGATCGAGCGCCGCAATGGATTGTCGGCGAACCCCTTTATTTAAACTGAACATACAATCATTCGGCGGCCGGCAAACCTTTCGCCGGATGAAATGCCGTTCAATCAGCCTTGGAGGGCTTATGCACCAATATCTTTTCCATATTGGCGGGTTTCCTGTCCGTTCCTACGGGCTGGTACTTTGCCTGAGCATCATTCTCGCCACGGGGGCAGCTTATTTCCTGGCCAAACAGGACGGGCGCTGGCACGGGCACGTTCCCGACATGGGCATATACTGCGGGCTGGCCGGACTGGTCGGCGCAAGGCTATGGGATGTTTTTTTCTTTGACTGGGATTACTACAGTGGGCATCTCACCGAGATACCTTTTGTCTGGCAAGGCGGCATGGCCATACAGGGCGGCGTAATCTTCGGCGTGCTGATCGGCGTGGCGTACACAAAAACGCATAAAATCGACACTTGGGCCTTTGGCGACATAGTCGTTCCCGCCATCGTCCTCGGACAGGCGCTTGGGCGCTGCGCCAACCTGCTCAACGGCGACGCTTTCGGCGCGCCTACCGGCGGCGATTTCGGGATTGTCTATCCGGAAGGGACCCTGGCCCGGCAAGTTTATGGTGGGCAGCCGCTTTGGCCGGCGGAAGTCTGGGAAGGGCAGATCGACATAGCGATCTTCGCCCTGCTCCTTATCTTTCGTGCGCGCCGGCACGCCAAAGGGCAGGCTTTTATCCTGTACGCCGTGTTATATTCGCTGGCCCGGTTCTTTTTGGAGCATCTGCGCGGCGATTACGTCGAACCTTTGGCTTTGGGGCTGAAATCCGCGCAAATCACCAGCCTGGTCATTGTTGCCGCCGGCGCCTTTTTGTTCTTTTGGCGCGAGTGGAAAGAAAGGCAAACCGGCGCTTTGGCCGGCAAAAAATAATACTGCCGCCGGCAAAAACATGAACTGGCTTGATGATTCACGTGTACTCAGGCAAAAAGCGCGGTTCAGGACGGATAAGCGGCGATTATTTCTATTTCCACTTCCGCCCCCCGGGGCAGGCGGGCTGCCTGGACGCAGGATCTTGCGGGCGGCGCTTCTTTGAAATATTGCGCGTAAATATCGTTTACCGTTTTGAAATCGTCCATGTTGACGAGAAAAACCGTGCTTTTGACCACGTCGGCGAAAGAGAGTGCCTCGGCCGCCAATATTGACTTTATGTTTGCCAGTATCTGGTGCGTTTGCACGGGCACGCCGCCGTAAACTAAATCGCCTGTAACCGAATCGAGCGGTATTTGCCCGGAAACAAACAGAAAACCGTTTGCCTTGACCGCCTGCGAATAAGCGCCAATCGCTTGCGGCGCCCCTGGTGCGTTTATGATCTTTTTCATAAAAACCGACCTTTCGCTAAAATTAATGCCGCCGAAATGCCCATGTTTGAACGTCTTCAACCATGTCGCCGCCATTACCTTTATGGTAACAAAAAACAGGAAAAAGCGCAACCGCAACTGCCGGAAGGTCGCCCCCAATGAAAAATAGTGGTTTTTGCCGCATGTCCGGCAAGGATTTAGCGTGTTTCGCGTCGAAATAAAACGACAAAACTTATTCATTTCGCCGTCAAATGGCGCATACCCGGCTTCGCGCAAAGATTCCCGCCTTTGCCGCCGGGGATGCCGCCTTGCCGGTTTTTGCGGAGAGAAGGCCTGTCATGCCAACTTACAAATTAAACAATGTTTGCCCATCGCAGGTGGATTTTGTAATAGAAGGCAATTTGTTAAAAAAAGTTTTCTTTTACGGCGGCTGCCCCGGCAATCTAAAAGCGATTGCCGCGCTGGTCGAGGGGATGCCGGCCGACGAGGTGATCGCAAAGCTTGAAGGCATCCGTTGCGGCGCAAAAGAGACTTCTTGCGCCGATCAATTGGCCAAAGCGCTTAAAACCGAACTTGGCAAATAACGGCCGCTATCTGACGCCGGTCCGAGGCGCGGCGGGAAACGCCGCCCGAAATTGCCGTCACGGCAATGGTCGCGAGAGGAGGGGGAGCCATGATCAACATATATAAGACCGTGGGCACGCGCATTAAAGAACTGGATTTTGAAAACCGGGAAAAGGGCTGCTGGATAGATTTGCGCAACCCCACAAGCGACGAACTGGCGTTGACGGCGCAAAAAACTGGCGCAATGCTGGATTTTCTCATGGCGGCGACCGACGAGGAAGAAAGCGCCCGTATTGAGATCGAGTCCGATCAGGTGCTTATTTTGATTGACATACCTATTTTCCGCAGCAGCAAAGACTATGAAACGCTGCCTTTGGGCATCATCATAAAAGAAGACTGCTTTATCACCGTATGTTTGGAACCCAACGCGTTGATCGGCGAATTGGCCGCAGGCGCGCCCGGGCTTTTCGACACGGCGAAAAAAACCCGGTTCCTTTTTCAACTGCTGTTCAAATCCGCGACGCTCTATCTCAAATATATCCGCAACATCAATAAACGCACAGATGAACTGGAAAGCCATCTGCGCAAATCCATGGAAAACGACGAACTGTTTAAATTGCTTGACTTAGAAAAAAGCCTAACTTACTTTTCCGCTTCGCTGCGCGGCAATTACATACTGACGGAAAGGCTGCTGCGCCTGCGCGCCACCAAACAGCTTTCGCAGCTCATCCGCATATTTGAGGAAGACGAAGATCTCTTGGAAGACGTCATCGTCGAATATAAACAAGCCATCGACATGGTGGAAATGTACATGCGCATACTCAGTTCCATGATGGAAGTTTTCGCCAGCATCATTTCCAACAACTTAAATATTGTCATGAAATTCCTGGCGGCCATGACGATCACTATGGCCGTGCCGACAATGATCGCCAGTTTTTGGGGCATGAACGTGCCCGTGCCCTTAGCCGGGGCGCCGCAGGGCTTTGCCATAGTTTGCGCCATTGCCTTTGCCATAGCGCTTGTTACCGCCTGCCTGCTTTGGAAAAAGCGCCTGTTTTGACTGCCGTCGGCGCGTTGGGGAAGGATGAACGATGAGCAACCATATTACAAAGGAAAAACTCGCCGCCGGGGTCGTTTTCGGCGATACCGCCAACAACGACTACATTTACATGCCCGGCGGGGAGATCGGCTGCGCCCGGCCGGTATGCGTAATGGAAAGAGGCTCCGCCCGCGAGGAACTGTCTATGGACGAAGCGGCGGAAAAAGTCATGAAACTAAGCCTCAAACCTTTAAATCTGCCTCCTTTCGGCAAAAAGTAACCCAAAGGGGCAAGAACGCGCAATCATCCTGGATCGGTCTTTCTTCCGTCATTTTCCCGTCTTTTTGTCGCATTTTACGATCAACACGGGAACATTGGCGTATTGGGAAACGTTTGAGCTGACGCTCCCTAAGACAAATTCGGCTATGCCGGAAAGCCCGCGCGAGCCGATCACGATCGCGTCGCAGCCTGTTTCGCTCGCTATTTTCAATATGCGCTCCGAGGGATGCCCGGTCTCTAGTTTTGTCGCTACTTTGACGGAATAAGGCGCGAGTTTTTCTTTAGCCGCCGCGAGGACGGATTCGGCGTTCTTTTTCAGATCGTCCATTTGCATTGCCAACAGGCCGCTGTCTATGGGCAAAGCAAGCAAACTGGCGTTGTAAAAAGGCTGGACAATATGGGCGACCAAGAGTTCGCTTTCAAATTTCGCGCCGATTTCGGCCGCGTATTTCAGCGCCTGCCAGGATGGTTCCGACCCGTCTACCGGCACGAGTATTTTCCTTAACATAATTTTCCCTCCCGAAAACAAATTCCGCAAGCGTCCGCCTTGCCTGTCTTAACTTCTGCAACCACCGTCAAAATCCTGCGCGGCCGCCGCCTGCGAACACTTGCCCGTGCGGGCAAAGGCGCAAATGGCCGCCGGAAGTCATTTGCCCGCTTTAAATTCGACAAATTCGTCAATGGCCGCTCCCGGCGCAACCATAGGTTTTACCATGGCGTCCGGGCAAATGGAAAGCTCAAGCAGAAAAGGTTGCCGAGCGGCTTTAGCTTCCACCAACGCCGCCAGGAATTCTTCGCGGCTGCCGGCCTTTCTGCCTTTTGCCCCGCAGGAATCGGCGAATTTCACAAAGTCAAAATATTCCAACAAAGTGGAGGAAAAGCGCTTGTTAAAAAATAGTTCCTGCCATTGTTTCACCATGCCAAGCACATGGTTGTTCAAAACTATGCTGATGATGGGCAGTTTTTCGTTTACTGCGGTAAAAAGCTCCATCCCGGTCATCTTAAATCCGCCGTCGCCGGCGATTTGCACCACCCGCGCCCGCGGTTTGGCGATCTGCGCGCCCACGGCCGCCGGCATGGAAAAACCCATCGTGCCGCTGCCGCCAGAGGTTATATGAGTGCGCGGCTCCATAATGCAAAGGGCCTGCGCCGCCCACATCTGATTTTGCCCCACGTCGGTAACGAAGATTACTTCCTCGTCCTGGAAAGCCTTGTTGATTTCCCTTAAAATCCAGTAAGGGTTGAAGTCGCCTTCGTCGCTATACGCGTGTTCTTCCCGCCATTTTGCTATTTGTTCCCACCAACGCGAAATGTCCGGGCGCACTTCCACTTCCGCCGCCAAGGCGGCCATGGAGTTTGACAGATTGGCAACGATCGGCAGGGCGACGGTTACATTTTTGTCCATTTCCGAAGGGTCTATGTCAAATTGGATGATCTTTTTGCTTTTTACGTACCGGGAACGGTCGCCGGTTACGCGCTCGCTAAAACGGCTGCCAACGACGACGATGACATCCGAATTGCTTACGGCCAGATTGGCCGCCTTTTGGCCGTGCATCCCGCTCATGCCCAGAAATTGCGGATGGCTGCCCGGAAAAGCTCCCAGCCCCATTAGAGTGCTGACGACCGGCATGCCGGTTTTGCCGGCCAATTCACGGATTGCCCAGCTGCAGCCGGCCTGTATCGCCCCGCCGCCTACCATAAGCACCGGGCGCTCGGCCCGGCAGATGAGGCCGGCCGCCGCCTTGACCGCCGACAGGTCAAAAGGCAGGTCTTCTTCCTCTATGTCCATTTCCGCCGCGTTGCCCTCTTCGTCCCAATCAATCAAAGCCCTTTGTATGTCGCTCGGAATGTCGATCAATACCGGCGCCATGCGCCCGCTGCGGGCGACCGCGAAAGCCTCGCGCAAAGTGCCGGCCAAATCCTCCGGCCGCAAAACGACCGCGCTGTATTTGGTTACGGCAAGGGAAACGCTGACTATGTCCACTTCCTGAAAAGAGTCGCGGCCGATCTGGGGGGTAGGCACCTGCCCGCAAATGACGACTAGCGGAATGGAATCGAGGTAGGCCGTAGCCAAGCCGGTAACTATGTTGGTTGCGCCCGGGCCGGAAGTAACGATGCAGACGCCCGTGCGCCCGCTCACGCGGGCATAACCGTCCGCCGCGTGTATGGCGCCTTGCTCGTGCACGGGCAGCACTTTCCTGAGCGGAGCATCATAGAGCGCGTCATAGAGCGGTATGACCTGCCCGCCCGGATAACCGAAAACCGTGTCCACGCCCTGTTCCAAAAGTATATTCACAATGACCTGCGCGCCTGTGATTTTCATTCCATCTCTCCTTGCGCCGTCGTCAGACAGCCAGCGAAACTTCTTCTTTCAAAAGGCTTACGTCCATGACCAGTATCTGTTTTTGCAGGAGTTTAATCAGACGAAGCGGCGATTCCTGACAGTCCAGCAACAAAAACAGTTCCAGCGCGGTATCGTCCGCGACCGGCTGCAAAGTGAGTTTTTTCAGCGCGCAGCTTTGCCGCGCCGTTATGCGCAGAACGCGCGGCAAAGCGGTAGATTCGTTTCTGGTTGTGATTCTTAGTTCGACTGTCATTAAAATCACCTCGAAAAATAATAATCAGGCGTCACATCCTAAGCCGGCACGCTCCCGCTGGGCCCTTATTTTATCGTTTGCGGCATGCTGCGGCGAGAAATTTTTCCGCGTGGCATAATGCGATGTTTCTGTCTGCCGATTGCCCCCTGCGGGGGCAATCGGCGTTTCAGGCGGAAAAACATTCGGCGCTGCGCCGCAACAGACAGTTATAAATTTCCCCAAGCGCCCCGCTATCCCAAAGAGAGCGGGAAATCCGGCCGCCACAGCAGCATAGCCCGTTGATTCCGAGCCGGACATTGAAAACGCCCCTGCCCTTTAAGGACAGGGGCGCTCAAAAGCTCGGTACCACCCTGGTTTGTCGCTAAACGACGATCTGCAAACCGTCCCCGCGATAACGTGCGGGCAACGCATCAGGCTACTGGACGCGCGTTCGCCTATGAGTTCATGGGTGATCCAGCCGGCCGCCCCGCGCGCCGGTTTTCAGCTGCCCCGGCTCTCTATGGCTTAGCGCGAACCGCATATTCCCAATCATCACTTTTAAATAACATTAAATTGAAAAATGATTGGCTCCAATCAATTATATTACTAAGTATTATCGCATTTTTCCATACAACTGTCAAGCAGCATGACGAACTGGACACACTTTGTTAATTATTATGTGGTAGCAAGATAATTTTGTGTTATAATAGTGGTATCTGCATTAAAAAAAGAATATTGCGATACGCCGCCCTTTGTGCCGCGGCAAATGTTGCTTGGATTACAAAGCGGCAGGCAAGGACTTTGCCTTTTTGCCCAGGGGAATCTCTAATGGCCGCTTGGATATGCGGCGGCGAGCAGGTATCGTCCGCCCATTCGGGGACGGCGCAAGCGCCGGGTTTACTGCGGAAGGCAAATTTTCGGCGGCATGGACGGAAAAACATCCGGCGCCGCAGTGGATTGTTGGGAAGTTCCCTCAACATGAACTTTATGTTCATCTTTATCGAAACGGAGGTTAATCCATGGGGATAAAAAGAGTAACCGTTGACAGCCTGAAAGTTGGAATGATGCTGGCTGAACCGATCGTGATAAGAAACAACATCATTCAAAACAGCGAGGAACCATTGTCGGCGGACGCGCTCCGGCAAGTGCGGGATTATGGCAAACTTTTTTCTTTGAGCATATTGTTTCCCGACAACGACAAACAATCGGATGTTTCCGCCAAAGACGACGATATTTCCGATTTTTCTTTTGGCAAGCGCAATATTGAAGATTATACGACGGAAGAAAAAAAAGTCGTCATAGAAAAATATGTGGGGACGGTCTCTTACGTTAAAAATGTTTTTGACATAGCCAACCAATTCAACACTATTTCCCTTGACGATGTCATGAGCATGGCCAAAAGCACCGTTGACGGCCTCCTTGACAACTATTCCCTTGTGCACGTGATGAAGAACCTGCGCGGCCGGGATGATTACACTTACCAACATTCCGTGAACGTCGGCGTCCTGGCCGGCATTATCGGGCGCTGGCTTAAAATGGACGAAATCCAGATCGACACCCTTGTCCTGGCGGGAATGATGCATGACATAGGCAAGGCAAAAATTCCCAAAGAAATAGTAAACAAGCCGGGCAAACTGGATGCCGCCGAATTTGAGCTGATGAAGCAGCACACGGTAGAAGGCTACAAAATTTTGACCAATGTGGACGGCATCCCGGAAGATGTCCGGCTGTCCGCGTTGCAGCATCACGAACGGATTGACGGCAGCGGTTATCCGCTTGGGCTGAAAGCCGAATCCATACGCGACTTTTCAAAAATAATAGCGGTTGCCGACACTT
Source organism: Acidaminococcales bacterium (assembly GCA_031290885.1). Classification (NCBI taxonomy): domain Bacteria; kingdom Bacillati; phylum Bacillota; class Negativicutes; order Acidaminococcales; species Acidaminococcales bacterium. Next base: position 70,355 of record JAISLQ010000006.1, on the reverse strand, counting down.
ACGATGCCGTAACCACCGACCGCGTCTACCAGCCCAAACGTCCGCCGCTGGCCGTTATGGAAATACTTGACGATGAAATGTTCAAAAAGATGGACGCGCGCAGTTGTTTGTCCATGTTAGTGCAGATACGCGACTCCCTGCAAGGCAAGCGCGTTGTTTTGAAAAACGGCGAAAGCGGCACCATTGTGTTCGTCGGCAAACATGGGACGGACGATCTGGTCGTCAGGACGGACAAAGGGCGCAGCATCAACATCGGCAAAAGCAATTACCATAAAGAAATCAGCAAATACCTCGGGTAAAGAACCCCGCGTCCGCGTAAGCGCGGACGCGGGGTTTTCAAATATGGCGCCGGCTCAAAAGTGTCGACGCCCAAACGCTTGATAAACGGCGCTTGCAACATCCTTTTTCATTTTTGCCCGCTTGCGAATTGCCGGGCATTGTTCTTTCGGCTTGCGCCCGGGTTTCCGTTTCCCCGTGCGCGTTGGCTTGTGGCCGCCATCCGGGATGGCCCAAGCATTTCCGAATTTCGGCGCGCTTTCAATCTTGCCGTTTTTGCAAAGCCATTGAACTTGGCGCGCAGACACGTTCCAACGCGCCGCCATTTCTTCCGCTTTGACATATCCGTCCATCTCGTCCCTCCAACGTCCAAATGCGTCATTGCCGCTATTATGTTCGTTTATGCGCAAAAATCAGGCGCATGGCTGGCTGTTTACAAAAAATTTACAAATTCGCCGCGAACAAACTTGGAAAGCGGCCTCGGCAAAATGGGAATTTTAGAAGTTCCTTATTGACAAAAGGGAAAAAATCGCCTACAATAAAACATACTAAATATATAAATATGATATATTTTAGCCGATTAGAAATCTAAAGGCTGGATGTAACGCGCATATCCGGCCTTTTGCGTTTTTCCGGACATAAAACGCGCCCGCATAAGAATGCGGGAGATTTGGAGCCGGACGCGCCTTGCCGTACAAAGCCGGGCGGAAAATACGCCCCCAAACAGCGCGTTCAACAATGGCGCGGACATGCCCTGGCTTGGCGCCAAGAGAAAAAAAGGAGGCGATTGTTGATGAAAATCGAAAAGTATTTCTTTTCCGGGCTGCTCATTTTGCTTGCCGGCATTTTGATCTTGTACGGCGGTTACAACCGCCCCGGTTTCAAAACTTTGCCGGACGGGGCAGCCCGGCACACAAACGGCGCGCCCGCCGCGGCGCCGCTTCCGCACGCGGCCGGCGGGCACAAATGAAAGGATGGCATGGCAATGAATAAGGTGTATAAAGGACTGTCGGCATTTTCTCTTTTGATCAGTTTGTGGCTGCTGGCCATAGCGCGCCTTTTCCCGATCTGTTCCGGGCTTGGCAACGGCCGGCCCATGCCTTGCCATTATACTTATCAGGCAGTGTTCCTGTTCGCTTTGCTGGCGGCGATCGCGTCTTTGGGCCTTTTCGCCCTGCGCACGGACGAAGCGAAGGCCGCGGCCGGATTTTTTGTTTTCGCCGTCGGCGTGTTTATATTGGCTTTGCCGCAAAGCTGGGCGTCAGGCATTTGCGCGCACGGCGGCTCTTGCGCGAAAACCGCTTTTTTCTCGAACATCGGCGCGGCCGCTTTGGCGGCCAGCGGCGCGTTTCTATGTTTTTCGCGCCTGCGGATGCTAAGGCTTCGTTCTGAAGGTTAGCCGCCCTAATGTTAAAAAAGGAGCTTGGTCATGTGGCCATTGATTTTTAAAAACCTGCTGCACCGCAAACTGCAAAATGTTTCGCTCGCTTTGTCCGTGGCCGCCGGCATTGCCATCCTTTTTTGCGTGGCCAACATTATGAAGGGCGTCGATGAAGGCCTGCGCGTTTTAACGGAACGCATGGGCGCCGATATCATCGTCGTGCCGGGCGGAGTGGAAATGGAATACGGCGGCATGTATCTTTTCAGCGGCGCCACGGTCAACCGCTACATGCCCGCGGACACCGCGGCCAATCTGGCCCGGATACCCGGCGTGGCTCGCGCCAGCCAGCAGTTCTTCACGCATACCCTGGCTGCCGACTGCCACGACATAGGAAACGAAAACCGCATGTTGGGCTACGACCCGGCAAGCGACTGGATAGTAAAGCCCTGGCTGAAAAAAATAAACAAGGCGCAGCTCGCCGCCAACGAGGTGATTTTAGGCGCCAGCGTCCCTACCTGGACGCAGGACAAAATTTCCATACTGGGCAAATGGTACAACATTGTCGCCGTCGCGGAAAAAACCGGCGCGTCTTTGGACAAATCGCTGTTTGTCAGCATGGCGGAGGCCAGGCGCGTAGCCAGGGAAAGCCCCATGCTCGCCCCGGTCTGGCAAAAAGCGGGCGACCCGGAGGGGCTTATTTCTGCTGTTTTGCTAAAAACCGCTCCCCAAGCCGACATTAATCTTATTGTGGAAAGAATACAAAACGAAGGCTATTTAAAGACGATCGTCGCATCCCAGGCAAAAGAACAGATAATAAAACAATTTACGGCTCTGGGGCTGCTTTTGGCCGGAACCGGGGCGATAGCGGCTTTATGCGCCATTTTCCACCTTTTCGCCCGGTTTTGTTCCATGATCGTTGAGCGGCAGGCGGAATGGGGCCTTTACATGGCGCTGGGGGCGTCCGCCGGCGACCTGTCCCGGCTGGTGCTGGGAGAGGCGGCGGCCGTTACCGCCTGCGGGGCTTTGCTCGGGTTGCCGCTGGGCGGGATACTTTATCTGGGCGGGCTGGCCGTGCTGGAAAATTATCAGCAGTTCCCTTTCGCCCAACCATCGGCGGCGTTTATGGCTGCGGCGGCGGCCGCGCTCACGTTGGGCGTCTTTGCTTTCAGCATGTTGTCGGCCTGGCTGCCGGCTTTGCGGCTAAACAGCGTTGAGCCGGGCGTGGTTATGACCCGCGGCGAATTCGACTGACGGCGGCTCGCGCCGGGAAGCTTTAAATGTCTTGCGCAGGAGGGGCGCTTTGGCCATTTTAGAATTAATGAACGTAACAAAAAAATACGGCAGCGACGTAATTTTGTCCGATGCCAGCTTCGCGCTCGCGCCGGGGACTTCTTTGGCGATAACGGGCGAATCGGGCGGCGGCAAGACCACCCTTTTGTCCCTCGCCGGTTTGTTGCAGGACGCCAGCTCCGGGCGGATAATGCTGGACGGGCGCGAAACGGCGCAAGCCACGAAGGCGGAAAAAGCGAAACTCAGGGGGAATTATTACGGGTTCATATTCCAAAGGGCCAGGCTGGTAAACTCCCTGAACGCCCTGGAAAATGTCCTTGCGCCCGTCCGTTTTATACGGCGGGGCAAAGACAGCGGGCAAAAAGCGCGGGCTTTGTTGGCGGCGCTAGGGCTTGAGGGCAAAATGCACTGCCGCCCGCAGGAACTTAGCCTGGGGCAGTTGCGGCGGGTAGCGCTGGCCAGGGCGCTTTTGACCAATCCCCCCATCTTGCTCGCCGACGAGCCGACTAACGACCTTGACCAGGAAAACGCGCGCATCGTTTCCGAACAATTGTTTTTAGCCTGCGCCGGGGGCAGCGCCGCCATTATCGTCACGCACGACTGCCGTCTGGCCGAAAGCTGCGATAGATGGCTCCATCTGAAGCAGGGCGCTTTGCAAGAAAAAAAGCGCCCCTTGTAACGCGGCCGGCCTGCTTGTCCGGGAAAAATATTCAGCGGGAGCGATCGCTCCCGCTGAATTAAGTTTTGCTCAAGCGCAAAATGCTTTTTGCGGCAACAGCCGTTTGGCGATTGCGGCAAATGCTACATCATGCCGCCCATGCCGCCCATGCCGCCCATGCCGCCGCCGGGGAGGGGCGCCTCTTTCGCCGGTTTGTCGGCGACGAGGCTTTCGGTGGTCAGGATCATCGCCGCAATGCTGGCGGCGTTTTGCAAAGCGGAACGGGTAACCTTTGCCGGATCCACTATGCCGGCTTCAATCATGTTTTCGTATTTTTCGGTCAGGACGTTAAAGCCTACGCCCTTGCCTTTGACTTTCAGATTGGCTACGACCACCGAGCCTTCCATGCCGGCGTTGTTGGCGATTTGGCGCACGGGTTCTTCAATGGCGCGGTATACGATGTCTACGCCGGTTTTTTCGTCCCCGGACGCTTTGATTTTTTCCAGGGCCGGCTGTATGTCGATAAGGGTTACGCCGCCGCCGGCGACAATGCCCTCTTCCACCGCCGCCCGCGTAGCGTTCAGCGCGTCTTCTATGCGCAGTTTCTTTTCTTTGAGTTCAACTTCGGTGGCGGCGCCGACTTTGATCACGGCCACGCCGCCGGACAGTTTGGCAAGCCTTTCCTGAAGTTTCTCCCGGTCAAAATCGGAAGTGGTTTCTTCTATCTGGAGGCGGATCTGCCCGATGCGGGCGGTGATCAATTTCTTTTCGCCGGAACCGTCGACGATCGTCGTAAGTTCTTTGGTTACGCGTACCTGGCGGGCACGGCCAAGGTCGGCAATGTCCACGCTGTCAAGTTTGCGGCCGACTTCTTCGGAGATGACCGTGCCGCCGGTCAGGATGGAAATGTCTTCGAGCATGGCCTTTCTCCTGTCGCCGAAACCGGGCGCTTTTACCGCCACGGCCTTGAAGGTGCCGCGCAGTTTGTTGACGACAAGGGTGGCCAAAGCCTCGCCTTCGACGTCTTCGGCAATAATCAGCAGTTCGCGGCCTTGCTGCACGACTTTTTCCAGCACGGGCAGAAGGTCGTTGATGACGTTTATTTTGCGGTCGGTAATCAAAATGTAAGGCTCGCTGAGCACCGCTTCCATCTTGTCAGGATCGGTGGCCATGTAGGGGGAGATGTAGCCGCGGTCAAATTGCATCCCTTCTACTGTTTCCAGTTCCGTGCCCATGGTTTTTGATTCCTCGACGGTGATGACGCCGTCTTTGCCGACTTTGTCCATAGCGTCGGCAATCAGGCCGCCAATCTCCTCGTCGGAGGCCGATATGGAAGCGACCTGGGCGATGGCGTCTTTGGAATCCACCTTTTTGGCGACATCTTTTATTTCGGCGACCAAAATGTCCACGGCTTTTTGTATGCCGCGCTTCAATACCATCGGGTTTGCGCCCGCGGCAACATTTTTCATGCCTTCGCGCACCATGGCCTGCGCCAGGAGAGTGGCGGTGGTAGTGCCATCGCCCGCTACGTCGTTGGTTTTGGTGGCCACTTCTTTGACCAATTGCGCGCCCATATTTTCAAAAGGATCTTCCAATTCTATCTCACGGGCGATAGTTACGCCATCGTTGGTGATGGACGGAGCGCCAAACTTTTTGTCCAATACGACATTGCGCCCCTTGGGGCCGAGCGTTACCTTTACGACGTCGGCGAGGGCGTTCACGCCGCGCTCAAGCGAGCGGCGGGCTTCCTCATTGAATGCAATCTGTTTTGCCATATTAATTTACCTCCAAATTTTTACGTTTTATATTTTTGTCAACTATTCGACGACAGCGAGAATATCGCGTTCGCTTAAAATCAGGTATTCTTTTTCGTCTACCTTGACTTCCGTCCCGGCGTATTTGGAAAAAATAACTTTGTCGCCCGCCTTGACGTCTATGGGGACCCTTTGCCCGTTTTCCAGTATCTTGCCCGAACCGGCGGCGATTATTTTTCCTTCCTGCGGTTTTTCTTTCGCCGAATCCGGCAATACGATCCCGCTTTTAGTTTTCTCCTCTTTGGCCAGAACTTCGATGATGACTCTGTCCGCAAGTGGTTTTAGTGTTTTTGACATTGTCTACTACCTCCTGATTGATATCTTTCTTTAATTGTTAGCACTCATCAACATTGAGTGCTAATCCATTTACTATAATACAGAAAAGTTTTTTAAAAATCAACCCCCCTTTGAAAATAATTTAAGGGAACGGAAGAATCCATTGCCCTTCCTTGTCCGTCTGCCGTCCTTTTTGCCCCTTGCCCCATATTTTATTGGACTTTTATCGTCGGTTTGTGCTATAATGCCTCTTGATGTACAAAACACACGCAAGTTTTTTTCATCCTGTGCCGGATTTACATGGCTTGCGGAGGAAAAACAGGAGGGCAAAAATGGCTATTATTTCAATGAAGCAACTGCTGGAGGCGGGGGTTCACTTCGGGCATCAGACAAGGCGCTGGAACCCCAAAATGGCGCCCTATATTTTTACGGAGCGCAACGGCATCTACATTATCGATTTGCAAAAAACCGTAAGAAAGATTGAGGAAGCGTATAATTTTATGCGTTCGGTTTCCGCCGACGGCAAAAGCGTGCTTTTTGTCGGCACGAAAAAACAGGCGCAGGAAGCGGTGCGCGAGGAAGCTTCGCGCTGCAACATGTTTTTTGTGAACGAAAGATGGCTGGGCGGCATGCTCACCAATTATCAAACTATCCAGAAGCGGATAAACCATCTCAGGCAATTGGAAAAAATGGAAAGCGACGGGACGTTTGACGTCCTGCCGAAAAAAGAGGTGCTTACGTTAAGGCACGAAATGGCGCGCCTGACCAAGTTCCTCGCCGGGATAAAGGAAATGGGCAAACTGCCGGGCGCGCTCTTTGTCGTGGATCCGCGCAAAGAAAGGATCGCCGTGCTGGAAGCGCGCAAGCTCAAAATCCCGATTGTCGGCATTGTCGATACAAATTGCGATCCGGACGAGATAGATCATGTCATACCCGCCAATGACGATGCGATCCGGGCGGTCAAATTGCTTACGGCGAAAATGGCCGATGCGGTTTTGGAAGGAAGGCAAGGCATGCAGCTGCGCGACCTGCCGGCCGGCGGCGCTCCGGACGCCAGCGCCGACGAGGAAGCGGCGGTCTGATAATTTTGTCTGACTAATGATCTTGATAATGATCTTGAACGATTTTGGGGAGGAAACAGTTTATGATAACAGCCGCTATGGTTAAGCAACTGCGCGAGATTACCGGCGCGGGCATGATGGATTGCAAAAAAGCCCTGGCCGAAACTGACGGCAATATAGAAAAGGCCATTGACCTGCTCAGAGAAAAAGGGCTGGCGGCGGCGGCGAAAAAGGCCGGCCGCATCGCGAGCGAAGGCGCGGTGGAAGCTTATATCCACGGCGGCGGCAGGCTCGGCGTATTGGTCGAGGTAAATTGCGAAACTGATTTTGTGGCCAAGACAAGCGATTTCAAGACTTTAGTCAAAGATATCGCCATGCAGATAGCGGCCGCCAACCCGCTTTATCTTAACCGGGAAGAAGTGCCCGAGGGCATATTGGAACACGAGCGCGATATACTGCGCGCGCAGGCGCGTAACGATGGCAAACCCGAAAAAATCATTGAAAAGATGGTTGAAGGGCGCATCGAAAAATATTACAGGGAAGTGTGTTTGCTGGAGCAACCGTTCGTGAAGGACGAGGACAAGACTATAAACCAGCTGCTTACCGAGAATATCGCTAAAATCGGGGAAAACATTTCCATCCGCCGCTTCGTGCGTTACCAGCTGGGCGAGGGCATAGAGAAAAAAAGCGCCGATTTTGCCGCCGAAGTCATGGCGTTTGTAAAAAAAGACTGAAAAAAGGGAACACGCCGTGTTCCCTTTTTATAACAATTACCGTGTTGGGAGGGACGGCCATGACAAAAAGCGCGTTTCGCCGGATTGTGCTCAAATTAAGCGGCGAGGCCCTGACCGGTAAACGAGGCTACGGCATAGACCCCGAAATCGTGGAGGCGATAGCCGCCCAGATACGGGAAGTGAACCGCAGCGGCATAGAAATAGCCGTCGTAAACGGCGGCGGCAACATCTGGCGCGGACTTTCCGGCAGTTCTCAGGGCATGGACAGGGCATCGGCCGATTATATGGGGATGCTGGCCACGGTCATCAATTCGCTTGCGCTGCAGGACGCCTTGGAGTCTTTAGGCGTTGTTACGAGGGTGCAGACCGCCATAGAAATGCGGCAGATAGCGGAACCGTATATCAGGCGCCGCGCTATCAGGCACCTTGAAAAAAGGCGCGTCGTCATTTTTGCCGCCGGCACAGGCAACCCGTATTTTTCCACCGATACGACGGCGGCGCTCCGGGCGGCGGAAATAGAGGCGGACGCCATACTCATGGGCAAGACCAATGTTGACGGCGTATACGACTGCGATCCGCAGGCCAATCGGAACGCGGTCAAGTTCAGCCGCCTTCCTTATCTGGAAGTGATAAAGCGCGGCCTGGCCGTTATGGATTCCACAGCGGTCAGCCTTTGCATGGACAACAAAATACCTATCATCGTGTTCAATATAGACCGGCCCGGCAATATATTGAGGGTTGCAAACGGCGAAGAAATTGGTACAATTATAGAAGGGGGATAAATCATGGGCAGCATTTCCGAAATTCAATCAGACCATGAAGGCAGGATGAAAAAGGCCATTGACATACTGCGTTCCGATTACGCCTCAATCAGGGCGGGCAGAGCCACGCCCGCGCTCTTGGACAAGATTACGGTCGATTATTACGGGACGCCCGCCCCGATAAACCAAGTAGCCAACATTTCAGTGCCGGAACCGCGAGCGATAGTCATCCAGCCTTGGGAAAAAAACCTGCTGAAAAATATCGAAAAAGCGATTTTGAAATCAGACCTCGGCTTGAACCCCAATAATGACGGGGCGATTATCAGGCTGGCCATTCCGCAGCTCACCGAACAGAGGCGGCAGGAAATAGTAAAAATAGTCAAGAAAAAATGCGAGGAATGCAAGGTTGCCATCAGAAACATGCGGCGCGACGCCAATGATATAATCAAAAAAGAGGAAAAGGACAAGGCGGTTTCAGAGGACGAGGCCAAAAAGGCCCAGGAAGCCATGCAAAAAATCACCGACAAATATGTTAAAGAAGCGGATCAAATATGCCAGCAGAAAGAAAAAGAAGTGATGGAAGTCTGACGGCGGAAAGCCCCGATCTTTTGGCCCTTACTTTTCAAGAGGCCAAGGAGCGCCTTGAAGCGGCCGGACGCCCTTATGCCGCCGGCAGGACGTTGGCGCCTTTTGCGCGCGCCGGCGGGCCAACCGAGCAATATGTGGCCAATCTTAAAATTGCCCGGGACGGGACGGTAGAGCTTCTGCTCTGCGACAAACCGGCGCGGGAAGCTGTCCGCCGCAGCGCCGGCGATTGACGGGAAGACCTTTGCGGGCGCCATGGGCGGGGCCAGTCCGGCGGTTTCCGGCATACATAAAAGATTTGAATATAGGGGGCTTTCGGGGAAACGGAGAATATAAATTCCTTGTCCTTGGAGTCCCGTGGCGAAATTAAGACAAGGAGGTGTTAAATTATGGCATATAAAATCAACAGCAGTTGCGTGGGTTGCGGCGCTTGCGCTTCAACTTGCCCGGTGGAAGCGATAAAAGAAGGCTCGCCTTATGTAATCGGCGATTCTTGCGTAGAATGTGGCGCTTGCGCCGCCGGCTGCCCGGTAGGCGCCATCGAGGCGCCCTGACCGGCGCGTGTTTTGTCTGCCCCCCTTCTTTGGCGGAGGGGGGCGTATCTTTATGGACGACAGGGGACAAGTCGATGGATTGCGGGCACGAGCAGACAGGCGCGGCGGAAAATTTGCTGGACAAGCAAAAAATCCCCGGGCATATCGCGGTCATTATGGACGGCAACGGCCGCTGGGCCAGGCAGCGGGGTTTGCCGCGGACGGCCGGGCATAAAGCGGGCGCCGACGCTTTGCGCGCGGTTGCGCGCGCGGCCGGCGAACTTGGCGTAAAAGCCGTAACCGCTTACGCCTTTTCCACCGAAAACTGGAAAAGGCCGGCTTATGAAGTTAATTTTCTGATGAACCTGCTGGATCTTTATTTGACAGGGGAAATCAACAACCTCAACAAAGAAAACGTCAGGGTTGTCTTTAGCGGCGACATCGCCGCCCTGCCCGGCAAAGTGCGGGAAAAGGCGGAAAAAACGGTAAAAATAACCGCCCCCAATACCGGCCTGACGCTTAATCTGGCGGTAAATTACGGCGGGCAGGCGGAAATTGTCCGGGCGGCCAATCATATAATCCGGGACAAGGCGGACGGCAAAATAGGCGACATTGAAATAACCGTCGATCTGTTTGCCCAATATTTATACACGGCGAGCCTCCCCGGGCTGGATCTTTTGATCCGGACCGGCGGGGACATGCGCGTAAGCAATTTTCTTTTGTGGCAGGCGGCTTACGCCGAGATATGTTTTGTGGACGTGTTCTGGCCGGATTTCAACAAAGACGGCCTTTGCCGCGCCATATATGAATATCAGAGGCGCGAGCGGCGGTTTGGCGCCATAAAGGACGGGTAGGTGCTTGGCTTTGTTGTCCAAAAGGCTATTGACCGCCATCGTTGGGCTGCCGGCCGTCATAGCGCTGGTTCACGCCGGCGGCGGCGTTTTTTTGGCGGCGGTGATTTTTTTGGCGGCCGCTTCCCTCTGGGAACTGAACAAAATGGCAGCGCGGAAAAATATCGGCATCTACTTTTTGACAGGCGCGGCGCCTGTATTTATCCTATGCGCAGCCGCTTGTTTTCCAGGCCGCCGGCCATTGGCCGGTTTTATTGCAGCGCTGGCCGTGCTGTCTGTTTTAAGCGAAGGCGTTTGTCGCCATAAAGAGGACAATTCCCTGCAAAAAAGCCTTTTTACGCTTTTTGCGTTTTGCTATATAGGCATTTTTTCTTCCCAATTTATCTTATTAAGAAACCTGTGGCCAGAGACCGCGCTTGACACTTTTTTCGGTCGCATGCCTGCGGGCGAGGCCGCCTTCTGGCTGACGGCCGCCGGCGTTTGGGCGAGCGACACTTGCGCCTATTTTGTCGGCACGGCTTTCGGCCGCGCCAAACTTTGCCCGGCCATCAGCCCGAACAAATCCTGGGAAGGAGCTTGCGGCGGCTTTTTGGGCTGCGTGGCGGCCGTATGCTTTTTGGGCGGGCGCGTTTTGGGGTTGGAAGGCTTTACGGTTCCCGCGCCCGGTTTTTTGGAATTTGCGGGCGGGAAGATAAATCTGCCGCTAATCGGGGTGTTGATCGGCGTCTTTGCGCCTTTGGGCGACTTGGTCGAGTCATGGCTCAAACGTTTTTTTGGCGTCAAAGATTCCGGGGCTTTGTTTCCCGGGCACGGCGGCGCGCTTGACCGCATAGACAGCCTTTTGTTCGCGGCGCCGGTTGTGTGCGCGTATTTATCTTTGCTTTAGATCCTGTTAAAGCTACCGTTCAACGCCCATATTTTTGGATAGCGTTAACAGGCCCTGATTTCAGACAAGGTGGTTTGGCTTGAAAAACATAGCTGTTTTCGGCAGTACGGGATCCATAGGGCGACAGGCGCTTCAAGTCGCTTTTGCCCACAAGGACAAAATAAAAATACGCGTTTTGGCCGCCAATGCCAACGTCCGGCTTTTACGGGAGCAGATGGAACAATTTGAGCCTGACATCGCGGTTTTAGCCGACGAGTCGGCGGCGGGGCGCCTTCGTGCGGATTACCGGGGAAAAACAAGGATACTCTCCGGCGAAGAAGGCTTGGAGGAAGCCGCCGTCTATGAACATACCGATATGCTGCTGGCCGCCATGTCGGGCTTTGCGGGATTGAAACCCACCTTGGCCGCTATTGGGGCGGGCAAAGACATAGCTTTGGCCAACAAAGAAACTTTGGTGGCCGCCGGCGGCCTCGTCATGCGGGAAGCGGCGCGGCGCGGCTGCCGCGTATTGCCGGTGGACAGCGAACATAGCGCCATTTTCCAAGCATTAAACGGCGAAGACAAAAAAAACATACGAAAAATACTTCTCACCGCCTCCGGCGGGCCGTTCCGCGGCATGGACCGCCGGGCTTTGGCAAAGGCGACGCCATCTGACTGCCTGAAACACCCCAATTGGCGGATGGGCCCGAAAATCACGATCGATTCTTCCACCCTCGCCAACAAAGGCTTGGAAATAATAGAAGCGTACTGGCTGTTCGGCGTGGATTATGATAACATAGAAGTAATCGTGCATCCGCAAAGCATTGTACATTCCATGATTGAATACACGGACGGAGCGGTTATTGCGCAGTTGGGGCTGCCGGACATGAAAACGCCGATACAGTACGCTTTTTCCTGCCCGGACAGATGGCCGTCCGATTTTGGCCGTTTGGATTTTTTTCAACTGTCCGGGCTGACTTTTGAGCGGCCGGACTTGGAAACTTTCCCGGCGCTTTCCCTGGCCTTGCGCGCGGGGAAGATGGGCGGCGTCATGCCGTGCGTTTACAACGCGGCCAATGAACAGGCGGTAGCGGACTTTATTAAGGGCAGGATCGGCTACCTTGACATACCTGGCTGCATAGAATACGCCATGTCCGGACACGCCGCGCCGGCAGAGCCGTCTTTGCCGGACATTTTGCGCGCCGACGAAAGGGCGCGCGCGATGGCTGCGGAGTTTTCCGCCGGATAGCGGCGGCGCGGGCGGACTATCCAAAGGGAGGGCAGCATCATGTTTACGACTATATTGGCGACGTTGTTTGTGTTCGGGATACTCGTTTCCGTACATGAATTCGGCCACTTCGCGGCGGCGAAGCTGTCCGGGATGAAAGTGCTGGAATTTGCCGTTGGCTTTGGGCCCGGCCTTTATAAAAAGCAAAAAGGGGAAACTTTGTATTCGCTGCGAAGCATCCCGCTTGGCGGCTATACGAAGATCGCCGGCATGGATCCCGACGATCCGCAGGATCCGCGAAACTTTGACCGGCAATCTTTATTGAAACGCTTGATCGTCATTGTCGCCGGATCGTTTATGAACCTCATGTTGCCGATCGCGCTGTTTTTTTTGGTGATATTTTTCGCCGGGGTGCAAAAGCCGGTGGACCTGCCGGTTTTCGGCGCGATCATGGACGGCTACCCGGCCGCTTTGGCCGGGCTTGAACCGGGGGACGAGGCCTTGTCGGTAAACGGCGAAAAAATCGCGACTTGGAGCCAGCTTGTGGACGCGGTAAAGACAAAAGGCGGCCAGAGCGTGCGTTTGCTCATCAGGCGCGGCGGCGCCGAGTTTCCCGTAGACATAACGCCGCGCTACGATGAAAAAAGCAAACGCGCCTTGATTGGCGTGAGCGCCCAAACCAAGACTTATCGCCCCGGCCTTTGGGAAGCGCTGGAAACGGCCTTTGTACAAACTTATACCCTGGCGCTTGAAATGCTCAAAGGCTTTTACTCGCTTTTGTCCGGCAGGCAGCAGGCGGACCTCGCCGGGCCGCTGGGAGTCGCGCGCATGGCGGGGGAAGTGGCGCAGTACGGTTTTTTGCCGCTTTTGAATTTTACCGCTTTTCTCAGTATCAACCTCGGCATTATAAACCTTTTCCCGGTTCCGGTATTGGACGGGGGGCATGTCGCGACACTTTTGGCGGAAGCGGCGATGGGAAGGCCGCTGAGCCTGAAAATGGCCAGGCGCGTACAATATGTGGGGCTGGCGCTTTTGTTCTTTTTGCTTATTTTTTCCACTTTACAGGATATAGGCAGGTTAAATCTTTTTTGAGGATGCCTCCATGCAGCGTAGGAAAAGCCGGCAAATAAGGCTGGGCGGGCTTTTGGTGGGCGGCGGCGCCCCGATCTCCGTTCAGTCCATGACCAATACCAAAACGCACGAGACGGCGGCGACCATCGCGCAAATAAACGCGCTGGCGGCGGCCGGCTGCGACATTGTCCGCGTCGCCGTCCCGGATGAGCGGGCGGCCGCCGCCCTGCCCTATATCAAGCAAGCGATCGCCCTGCCCCTGATCGCGGACATCCATTTTGATTACCGGCTGGCGCTTTCAGCCTTGGACGCCGGGGCGGACGGGCTGCGGATCAATCCGGGCAATATCGGCGCAGAAGCTAACGTCCGCCGGGTCGCGGACAAGGCTAAAACGCGCGGGGCGCCGATCAGGATAGGCGTGAACGCCGGTTCTTTGCCGGCGGATATTTTGCGCAAATATGAGCGCCCCTGCCCGGAAGCCTTGCTCGAAGCGGCGCTTAGAAACGCCGCCTTGCTGGAAGGCTGGGGCTTTACGGACATCAAACTTTCCCTAAAAGCGCATGACGCGCCCTTGACCATAAACGCCTATAAACTGGCGGCTGAAGCGACTGACTATCCATTGCACATCGGGATTACGGAAGCGGGTACGCCGAGAAGCGGCCTGATAAAATCGGCGGTGGGCATAGGCGCCCTTTTGTCGATGGGCATAGGCGATACGCTCAGGGTGTCCTTGACGGGCGATCCGGTCGAGGAAGCAAAGGCGGGGCGCGAGATATTGAAGGCGTTGGGGCTGCGCCCGTACGGGCCGACGGTCATCGCCTGCCCGACTTGCGGGCGCACGGAGATCGATTTGGAAAAATTGGCTTTGCGGGTGGAAGATGAACTGGCCGGCGTAAAGGACACCATAACCGTCGCCGTGATGGGCTGCGTGGTGAACGGCCCGGGCGAAGCCCGTGAAGCCGATGTTGGAATCGCGGGCGGCAAAGGCGCCGGGCTGCTGTTCAAAAAGGGGCGCGTTTTGCGCAAAGTGCCGGAGGCCGTTTTGTTTGACGAACTTTTAAAAGAAATAAACGATATTTTGCGTGAAAGGGCGAAAAAACAATGAGATTTTCCCAACTGTACGCGCCGACCATGCGGGAATCCCCTGCGGAGGCGGAAGTGGTCAGCCACCAATTGTTGCTGAAAGCCGGGTTCGTCAGAAAGGCGGCGGGCGGAATTTATACCTATTTGCCCTTGGCCTGGCGCGTCTTGCGGAAAATAGAGCAGATCGTCCGCGAGGAGATGGACGCCAAAGGCGGGCAGGAAATAGCCATGCCCATCGTCCAGCCGGCGGAGGTGTGGCAAGAGAGCGGCCGCTGGTCCGTGTACGGCGACGAGATGTTTCGCCTGCGGGACAGGCACGGCCGGGAATTTTGTCTCGGCCCCACGCATGAGGAAATCGTAACGGACCTTGTCAAGGGCGGCGTCCGTTCCTACCGGCAGCTCCCTTTGCTTTTGTACCAGATACAAAACAAATACCGCGATGAGACCAGGCCGCGTTTCGGGCTTTTGCGCGGGCGCGAGTTCATAATGAAAGACTTGTATTCCTTTGACCGGGACGGGGCGGGGCTTGAATTGTCCTACCGGAAAATGTACGACGCCTACAGCCGGACCTTCACCCGCTGCGGATTGCAGTTCAGGCCGGTGGAAGCGGACTCCGGCGCGATCGGCGGCAGCGGCTCGCATGAATTCATGGTTTTGGCCGGCAGCGGCGAAGCGGAAATAGTATATTGCGAAAGCTGTGATTTCGCCGCCAATACCGAAAAAGCGGAACTTAACCCCATCGCGGCGCCGGAAGAAGCGCCGCTCGCGCGGGAAAAAGTGAGTACGCCCAATGCGGCGACGATCAAAGCGGTTTGCGGGTACCTTGGCATACCGGTGGAAAAAAGCGTGAAAGCGGTAGCCTATAAAAGCGACAAAGGGCTTATATTGGCTTTTGTGCGCGGCGACCATGAAGTAAACGAAGTGAAAGTTTTAAATGCGTCCGGCGCCCTTGCCCTTTCCAAGGCGGGAGAGGACGAGTTGCGGGCGGCCGGCACGGAACCGGGTTATATGGGCCTTTGCCCGGGCAAAAAAAACCTTGCGCTCATAGCCGACCAATCGGTTATGAATATGCGCAATTTTGTTTGCGGCGCGGACGTTTTGGGCTACCATTACATCAACGTGAATCCCGGACGCGATTTTGCGCCGGATTTTGTCGCCGACATAAGAATGATCCAGGAGTCCGATTCCTGCCAGCGCTGCGGCGGGCGCCTGACAAAAGCAAGGGGCATAGAGGTCGGGCAGGTATTCAAATTGCACACCAAATACAGCGAAAAACTGTCCGCCAACTATCTTGATGAAAGCGGCAAAGAGCGCCCGCTGGTCATGGGTTGTTACGGAATAGGCATCAGCCGCGTCATGGCTGCGGTCATCGAACAAAGCCATGACAAAGACGGCATAATCTGGCCGGCGGCGATCGCGCCCTATCAAGTCGCGGTAGTGCCGGTCAACGCCAAAGACGAGGCGCAAATGAAGGCCGCGGAAGAAATATATGAAACGCTGGTCGCGGCCGGCGTGGAAACCGTGCTGGACGACCGCGCGGAACGCGCGGGGGTAAAATTCAACGACGCCGATTTGATTGGCTACCCCTTGCGGATAACGGTCGGCGCCAAAACGGTCGCGGAAAAAGAACTGGAAATAAAAATACGCGCAAGCGGCGAGGTTGTTTTTGTAAAAGGCGGCGGCTGGCCGCAAAAGATAAAAGAACTGTTGGCCGCGCTGTAGCGCGCCGGGCGGCGTTGTTTGTTCGCGGCCTCTAAGCATGTATCTTCGTTTAGCATTGTTTGGGAGCGTGGGGGGTTGCCGTGCGGCTTGTTTTTCTGCCTTTTATAATTGTAGCCGCCGATTATGCCAGCAAACGCTATATAAAAAGCGTTATGACGGAAGGCATGAGCGTGCCTGTCATTGACGGCGTTTTTCACATAACATATGTACTCAATCCTGGCGCGGCTTTTGGCCTTTTGCCCAACCAGCGCGCTTTGTTCGTTGCGGCGGCCGTTGCCTTGCTGGCGCTTTTGCTCGGCCTGCGGAAACACATCAAAAAGCAGCCGCCCTGCATCCTGGCCGGCGCCGGCCTGATTGCGGGCGGCGCCTTGGGCAACCTGATCGACCGGATAAATACGGGCGAAGTAGTGGATTTTTTGGATTTTCGCGTCTGGCCGGTTTTCAATGTCGCCGACGCCGCCATTTGCATAGGGGCCGGTTGTATTTTATGGAACATGATGAAAAACAAAAAATAACGGCGGCCGCCGATGCCCTGGCGGTATCTGCGGGCGCGGATGACCGGGACGCGCGCGCGGATGTATTTTTGGCAAAAAGCCTGGCGCTTTCGCGGGCCAACATACAAAAAATGATAAAGGACGGTTTGGTGCGCGCCGACGGAAAAGCGATCAGGCAAAATTACCGTTTGCGCGGCGGCGAATCGTTTGCCGTTGAGTACCGGCCGCCGCAGCCGATAAAAGTGGAACCGGAAAACATCCCGGTAAACATCCTTTACCAAAACGATGACTTTATCGTGGTCGACAAGGCGCGCGGCATGGTCGTACATCCGGCGGCCGGCAATTACGGCGGCACGCTGGTCAACGCCCTGCTTTACCACTGCGGCGGGCTGTCGGGGATAAACGGCTTTATACGTCCCGGCATTGTGCACCGTTTGGACAAAGACACCTCCGGGGTAATGGTAGTGGCCAAAAACGACGCTGCGCATCTGAGCCTGTCCGCGCAGATACGCGACAAAACCGCCGTGCGCGAATACCTCGCCATAGTGCATGGCGCGGTATCCGTGCGGGAAGGCACGGTCCGGACGCTGCTCGGGCGCGACCCCAAAGACCGGCAGAAAATGGCGGCGGTAGCCAAAGGCGGACGGGAAGCGGTTACGCATTATTGGCTGCTGGAACAGTTCCATAACCACGCGTTGCTGCGCCTGCGGCTCGATACCGGGCGCACCCATCAAATCAGGGCGCACATGGAATACATCGGCCACCCGGTCGTCGGCGATCCCAAATATTCACCAAGGCGGCACGGTTTTGCCATAAAGGGGCAGGCGCTTCATTCCGCAAGTTTGGAAATTTGCGGCCGGCAAGGGGAAAAGATGCTGTTTGCGGCGCCCATGCCTGACGATATGGCCAAAATAATCGAAAAATTGCGTAGGGGCTCATTCGGCGGGCAAAACGGCTCGCGCTGAAGGAAGCCTTGCCCTTTGGCGGCCCGGACGCCCGGCACTTACGTTGGCAATGCAACCGAATCGCCGATTATGCCATAATGCAGTCAACTCCCAAAGACCAGGAGGCGCAATTTATGAAGCGCAAGATCATTGAAATAGACATCGGTAAATGCAATGGGTGCGGATTGTGCGCCGAAGCATGCCATGAAGGGGCAATCGGGATGGTGGGCGGCAAAGCGAAGCTTCTCCGGGACGATTGCTGCGACGGGCTTGGCAATTGCCTGCCGGCCTGCCCGACAGGGGCGGTTGCCTTTGTGGAGCGTGAAGCGGCGGCGTATGACGAAGAGCAGGTCAAAAAGCACATAAAAAACATGCAACATCGGCGCGCGGACGGCTGCCCTGGCTTGAACGCCCGCGCGCTGCCCCGTACGCCTAAGGCGGCCGGGCCTGCGTCGCCCGGCGAAAGCGAGCTGTGCCAATGGCCGGTAAAAATCCGACTCGCGCCTGCGGGCGCATCGTACTTTAACGGGGCAAACCTGCTCATCGCCGCTGATTGCGCCGCTTACGCGCGGGCAAATTTCCACGCCGGGTATATGCGGGGAAAAATCACGCTCATAGGCTGCCCGAAACTTGACGGCGGGGATTGCGGCGAAAAACTGGCCGAAATCATCGCCGAAAACGACATCGAGTCCGTCACGGTTGTCCGCATGGAAGTCCCGTGCTGTGGCGGCATCGAGCGGGCCGCTGCGGCGGCGCTCAAAAAATCGGGCAAATTGTTGCCTTGGCAAGTCGTTACATTGACCACGGACGGAAAGGTCAAAGAAAGCTAAGAGGCAATTAGCAAGCCTTGCGGCTTGCCGGGAACACCTGCTTTTTGGGGAAGCCGCCGAACATCCGCTTTGCGGCCGCCGCCGGAAACCGCCAATCGCGCTCCGTCAGCCTCAGCTGCCGGAACATCCGCGAAGAAAGGGGCGGCGAGTTTGTTTTTGGGGCGCGGCGGCGGCGACATCTCTGCTGCGCGGGTACGCCGGACGGCATGGGGGCTCGTCTGCCGTCCTTGCCGCCGAGAATGCTTTAATAACGGGTTATCTGGTTGAAAAACTGGTTTATCCGTTTATTGCCGGCGATAGTTTCGTTGATGTTGCCAACGGCGATTGTTTCAATTATTTTGCCTTGTTCCATAAACACTACCCTGTCGGCTACGCGTTTGGCAAATTCCATTTCATGCGTTACAATCACGGTAGTCATGCCGCTTTGCGCCAAATCAATAATCACGTCAAGCACTTCAGCCGTCATTTCCGGATCAAGCGCAGAAGTCGGCTCGTCAAAGAGCATAAGGCGCGGATTTATGGCTAAAGCCCTGGCAATGGCCACGCGCTGTTGCTGGCCGCCTGAAAGCTGCATGGGGTAATGGTTCGCATGGTCGGCCAAATGCATTTTTTCCAGCAAGGCCAGCGCCGATTTTTTTACTTCGTCATATTTTCTTTTCTGCGCTTTCAATGGTGCCAGCATTATGTTTTCTATAGCAGTCAAATGCCGGAACAAGTCGAATGACTGAAAGATCATGCCGATTTCGGCGCGGGTTTTAAGATCGAGATTTTCTATATACCCCCCGTCATACCAGATGCACCCCTCATCGACCCTTTCCAGCCCGGCCATGCAACGGAGCAAGGTGGATTTGCCGGAACCGGAAGGGCCGATCATCACTAATCTTTCGCCCTGGTTAATCCTCATGTAAACATCTTTCAGAACAGTATTTCCGTGATACTTTTTCCCGGCGCCGTCAACGCGCAGCAGCAACTTATCCTCGTTCAACAAAATCACCCTCTGTATTTCCTGTTACGCCGCCGCGATGTCTTGGGCGTTCTTTCCCGCTTTTTCCGCCGCATATTTTGCTTTGCGCGAAATATCCATGCTCTTTTCCAAAAATATCTGCACAACAGTAAAAATTGCGGTAAAAACAAGATAATATACGGCCACCGCCACCAGCGTATTAACATAGTCAAAATTCTCGCCCGCCACCTGCTGGGCGACCAGCAGTAAATCTCCGAAGCCAATGACCGACGCCAGTGACGAAAGTTTGAGCATTCCGATAAACTGGTTGGCCGTAGGCGGTATTATTACCCGTAAAGCCTGTGGCATGGTAATATAGCGCATTATTTGAAACTTTGTCAAACCGAGGACGTAACCGGCCCGTTGCTGCTCCGCGCCCACGGAACTAAGCCCGGAACGTATTATTTCCGCCATGTACGCCGCTTCGTTGAACATAAGGGCCACTAAAGCGGACTTAAACTCATCGAGCCTGATGCCGAATTGCGGCAGCGCGTTATATACAAAAATAAGCAGCAACAAGACGGGAATGCCGCGAAACAGCCAGATGTACCCGTCAGCGAAAAACCGCACCGCGCCGCACCTTGAAGTTTTCGCCAAAGCCAACAGAAAACCTATCAATACTCCGGCTATCTGCGCCATTATGCACAACTCGAGCGTATTGACCGCCCCCATCAGAAAATGCGGCGAAAAAACATATTTCACTATATTGTCCAAAGCCAACCCTCCCCGCGCCACAGCGCGCCCGCCCGGACACAAAAGGTCCCTGGCGGCAGGCCGCCGCGGGCCCTTTCGCGCCGCGCCGGTTGCACGCAGACTATAAAGCATGCTTTTTTATTTGAAATAATTAAGTTCCGGCGGCAAATGATATTTTTGCATGAGTTTTTCATAAGTGCCGTCAGCGACCAGTTTTTTGACCGCCGCTTCGAGCGCGGCCCGGGTCTTGTCATTGCCTTTGCGGGTCGCTATGCCTATTTCCGCGTTCGGCGGCATGGTAACGGGCACTTCAAAAACATTGGGTTTTTGTTCGCTCAAATGCGCCGCGCCGGGAGCCGAATGCAAAAACGCATCGGCGCGCCCCTGTTCGGTCGCCAGGACGACATCGTTTTCCGTCGGCAGGAGCAAAATATCAATCAAAGGCTTTTTCAGTTCCGCCAGCCTTTTGTTCTGTTCGCGGCAAAGTATTTCGGTATAGCCGGCTCTGACCACGGCTACTTTTTTGCCGGACAAATCATCCATTGATTTGATGCCTTTGTTATCGCCTTTTCTGGTAACAATGACATTGCTCAGTTTCATATAGCCGATAAAATCGACCATTTCTCTTCTTTCCGGTTTGATGTACATGCCGGAAACGATCATGTCAAAACGTCCGCCCTGCAAAGCGGGAATCAGCCCATCGAAATTCATGACGGTATTTTTTGCTTTCAAGCCCATCTCTTTGGCCAAAGCGTCTACCAAATCCACGTCAAAACCCACCAGTTTGCCGTCTTTCATATACTCAAAAGGCGGAAAGGTTGAGATGGTGCCAAAAGTAAGGTAGCCTTTTTCCGTGAGCGTGTCAGGCGGCCGGATGCCGGTCGCCGGCGCTTGCGGCGCGGCGGGCTTGGCGGCCGGAGACGAGGTATTGCCGCCTCCGCAGCCAGCTGCCATAACAAGCATGCATATTGTCAACAAAGCCAACCATAAACTTTTTTTGAAAACTGTAAACATCTTCACATTCCTCCATTTTTCTTTATAAGTCCGGATAGGCAAACCCGCTGCGCCGCCTATTTTTAACGATATAATCACCCCTTTCGGAAGAAGGACTTAATCTTAAACAAAATCCGCTCCCCAAGTTTCTTCCGCCGCATGTATCGGCCGCACGCGAAAGCCCACGCATTTTTCCGCCGCTCCTTCTTTTATATATGTTTATAACAACGACTATCGGAAAAGAGCGATTATATTCAAGAAAGCCGGACATGCCTTCGCCGAACCAAAATAAGCCTTTGGGATTGGCGCAAGCTGTTGCGGCCGGGGCAAGCGGCAATATGCCGGCACAATGGACGGGGATAGGCTTGGCGATTGGTTCAAGAAGAATCAGATGAATTCCGTGCCGCAAAAATCGGCCGGCGGCCTGGCCAGCCTTCCCCGGGGGAAGAAGCTCAAGGGCCTGGCGAAGAGGCGCTAAATATCTGCAATTTTATCATCGTTACCTTCATGCCGTTTACCGGCACGAAATCCTGTGAACAGGCCGTACAAGCCACAATACAGTTTTTGAGCGCCCGCAGCCGCACATAATCGCCCGGTTTGGAAAGCGGCGGCCGAATTGCATAATCGCCGTTTTCGTCCACATCGTTGTACATAAACCAGTTGATGGGATCGGGCAAGGTTTCCGGCTGGATGCCGAATGCGCGCAGCGCCTTCATAAAGTTATCATAACAGTTGGGATGATTTTCCACGCCGAAATCCACTTTATACCTGTAGCAATCACAAGCCGGAAAGAAAAAGTCATGCCTGCCGACGGTGTCTTCTATCAGCCTCATCATGCCGGAGCGGTAATTGCTGTACAGCAAGTCGTTTATTTTAAGGCGCAGGCTTGAGAGCGACGAGCGCATATGTACGGGCGAAACATGTTCTTTTAGGTCGTCTTTATTGAAACAGATAAAATCGCTTACCTGCTGCCCCTGCAAATCAATTATGCAAAGCTCCTCCCCTTCCAGCACTTCCAGCGCCGCGCCGGAATAGGGCTTTATGGTTATTTCTTTTTTCAATCTCATCTTCATGGCCTCCTTTCGCCGCCGATGACCGCCACTGCCCTGACAGGAGAACCCGTGCCGTTTCTTATTCGCAGCGGAAAGCCTATATACAAAAATTTTTTGCCGACAAGTTTATCAAGATTGCACAGGTTCTCGGTATTAAGCATGCCGTATTCACGGCAAGCTTTATGGGCGGAGTAATTCATGTCGCCGGTTTTGTCCACCGAAGGCGCGTCGACGCCAATCATTTTTATGCCACTTTTCGCAAGATATGCCGCCGCTTCGTAATTTAGGCCCGTGTAGTTTGCAAGCCACTTGTCAGTGCCGTAATTGCGCGCAAAATGCCCTGTGTGCATGAGCAAAATGTCGCCCCCGGTGATTTTGTAGCCTGCTTTTTCCAACGCATGCCGCAAATCTTCCTTGCCAATAAAACTATCTTCGCCGATATGTTTTAAATCAACGCAAAAAGCTTGGCCAAAAAACTTTTCCAAAGGAAGCCTGTCGATTGTCTCGCCTTTCAAGTCATATTCATACGGCGCGTCAGTATGCGTGGGGCCGTGTTCGCTGAGCAACAGGTTGTTGGTGGCAAACATAAAACCCATTTTTTGCAGGCTTTCCTCATGGCTTACGTTAGGGAAAATCATCGTTGGCTGATGCGGGAAAAAAACAGGCATTCCCTGGTAAATTTCCTGTGATATATCTATAATTTCATAGTCCACGGCAATCCCCGCTTTCACGCAAATCACAGGCCGCGCCTATGATTTTAAAATAAACGGCTCGGGCGGAATTTTTTCCGCGCCATGCAAAAACTCATGTTTTACCGTATCTAACATCCCTTTGTCGCTTATTTTCAGCTCCGGACTGGTTACCAGCGTCAGGAAAGACAGGTGCATAAAAGGCGCGGCCAGCTTGCAGCCAAGCTGTTCGGCGGCTATCCGCTCCAAGGAGGCGATCTTTTCGCTAACCTCGCGGCCGGTCAGTTCGTCGGTCATAAGGCCGGCTACCGGCAAAGCCATGTCCCCCAAAACTTTGCTTTCGTTAATGAGCGCGACCCCGCCGCCCATTCTGATTACCCGGTTGGCCGCCAGCGCGACGTCATTCAAATTGACGCCGCAAGCCACTATATTGTGCGCGTCATGCGCAACGCTCAAAGCGATGGCGCCTTTTTCCAGCCCAAACCCTTTGACAAATCCCTTGCCTGTCCGCCCGGCCGCGCCGTGTCTTTCTATAACGAAAATATATATGGCGTCCTGCCCGGGGTCAGCCGCTATAATTCCGTCTTTTACCGGCAGGACGCATTGCTCCCGGCCGGTAAGGTTTTGGTTGGGAATGACTTTTATCACATCGACTTTCTCGTTGCCTTCAGCCGACCGCCAAAAAAGATCTTCATATTTTACGTCCGCCCGGCGCATGGTGTGTTTCAAACGGTCGGGGTATTTGTAGGGCGGTATGGCAAGTAGCAGTTCGCCGTCACGGGCGGCGACCGAGCCATTGAGCAAAACCATTTTTACCGTCATTTTCGCAAGATCGTCAACAATCGCCAGATCGGCTATTTTCCCCGGCGCGACCGTCCCGATGTCGTTTAGAGCAAAATGCCCGGCGGCGTTTATCGTAGCCATTTGAATCGCTTCCACAGGATCGATGCCCTGCTCAATCGTCCTTCGGACAATCTCGTTCATGTGTCCCCAATCAAGCAAATCCTGCGCCAGCATATCGTCCGTCGCCAAAACCAACTTGCGCGAGTCCAGGCCGTCTTCCGTTACCGCTTTTATGCACTCGGCCATATTCTTTTGCGTCGAACCCTCGCGCATAAACACGGTAATATTGTTTCTCAATTTTTCAACACATTCCGCCTTGGATGTAGTTTCATGGCAAGAAGTGTTGCCGCCGCAGGCCAGGATGTGCGCCGCCAGATCCCGGCCGGACAGTCCGGGCGCGTTGCCTTCCACCGTCTTTTTTAGCTCTGAAGCCAAAGAAACGCTCGCCAATAAATCGTCAATAAGCGACGGCGCGTGTTCATAAACCGGCTTTACATTGCTAAAGCCCTGCATTTCGCCTATTCCTTGCACCAAATCGTGTCCCAGGAGCAGCCCTACGTTTTCGGACGTTACGCTGGCCCCGGCTGTTTCCAGCCCGGGAGCGTCCGGAACCATGCAGGGAATAGTAAAAAGAATCCGATTAGGAAGCATGGCCGCTTCGTCAATCATGGCGCGCATGCCTTCTATGCCCGCTACATTGGCTATCTCGTGCGGATCCGCTATCAGAGTGGTCGTGCCGGATAGGATCGACAGTTTACTGAATTCGGAAAGAGTAAGCATGGAACTTTCAAAATGCATGTGCGCGTCAATGAACCCGGGACAGATGAATCCGCCGGATAAATCAATAATGCGGGTGCGCGGGCCGGCAACCCCGGAACAATCGCCTGTCAGCAATATGTATTCATCCTTGATCGCTACATCGGCAGCATATATCTCGCGCGTGATTACATTTACAAGACGCCCGTTGGTCAGCACTATGTCGGCGCACTCATTTTTGTTCGCGCTCAATAGCGTATCAATCATCCGGCGAAAGCGTATCGCCCGTTTGTTTATATTAGCGTTCATTCTTCACACCTTCAAGCTCACAGGTATATTCTCGGCCTTTAAGGGACAGTTTTGTACCTTTAAAATTGCCCGCCGCTTAAATTGGCGCACGCCGTTTCCCGAACGCGCGGCATTTCACAACTCTATTTTGTCAATAATGCCGACTATGACCGCGTCTATAGGCGTATTAAAGTCGCGCAGCGCTTTGGGCGCGACTGAACCGGAGACATAAAGAACATATTCCCCGACTCCCGCGCCCACGGAATCCACCGCGACGACGGTTTCTCCCCGCGGTTTTTTCTCCGGCGTTAACGGTTGCGTTATCAAGAGCTTGCAGCCCACTAACTTTTCATCTTTGCGCGTGGCGATGACCTGACCTATCACAAGACCTATTTTCATGGCACCCTCCGCTTATTCCGGTTACAGGACGGTCATTTTCAGGCTTCGGGCTTGACGGCGGAGTGGAGAATGGCTTTTTCCACTTCATTGTGCGGGCGCGGTATAACATGTACGGACACAACTTCCCCTACCCGCCTGGCCGCGTCCGCGCCGGCGTCGGTAGCGGCTTTCACCGCGCCGACGTCGCCGCGGATCATAATTGTTACAAGGCCGAACCCAATTTTCTCATAGCCCGTAATTTCCACATTCGCCGCCTTGACCATAGCGTCGGCGGCTTCAATCGCCCCGACCAGCCCTTTTGTTTCAATTAACCCCAAAGCTTCTTTCATTTCCTTTTCCTCCCTTTTATTGCTTTTTTTGCGCATCTATGTTTTTGCAATCATTTGAATAAAGCGCGCGCGCCGGCGTCCATATTGGGTATGACATGTGCGCGGGCAAACATGCCGTTTTGCTCCAGCGCCGTTTTTCCCGAAGCTACCGCTGACTGAACGGCCGCCACTTCGCCTTCCAGCCATACGGTCAGACTCAGCAGCTTGTTTGCTCCAATCACCCGTTCCATCTTTACCAGCCTGACGTTCGCGTTCTTCAAAGCGAAATCGGCCGCAACAAGCGCGCCGGCGTAACCGACCGTTTCGATAAAACCCATAGCGTTGCCAGGCAAAATCATGCCCCCCCGGTTACGCTCGCAAGCGCCTTTAAAATTTCTCCTTCGTCCCCCTGGGCAACAAGCGCGCCGGCTGCAAATTTAAAATTTATAAGGCAGCCCCGGTTTTCCGTGTAATATTTATTGAGCTTCGGCCAAATGGACAATTCATCGACCGACTCCCGGGCTGCCAGCGGCAAGCGGGCGCTGACTTTCATATACCTGCTCAAAAAAGCGGACACCTTTTTCTTTACCAGCAGGCCATCTATGTAAAAGCTGAAGTTTTCCTTTTGCGCGAAGCGTGCCACGACATTGCGCACGGTGGCGCTGTCATCCGCGAAATAAAAATGCAAGTTTTGCGTGCGCTCAATATCGCAGCTGAATATGCTGTTCGTAAGCCCGAATGCGCTTATTGCCTCATCGACGGCAAACAACGCGGACAGTCCGGCCGTTTCCGCCTTGATCAATCCGATCGCGTCCGTATTCTTCCATCTCAGTTTCAAATCGCGCGCCAAATATTCGCTTGGCTGCTCGATTATCAGCGCGCGCCAGGGAAGGCTGCCGGCCGCGGCGATTTCCGCCCTAAGGCCCGGCGCGTCCACCGAAGGCGGTATATTGCGCGTCAGAGCCGCACGGCGCAAAAATGCGTAGTTTTCGGCAAATTTATCTCTTTGCCCGGTCGGCTTGTTATTGTTTCCCCATTCCGTCCGCCTCTTGTTTTTGTCGCGCTGGTAATTAGGGCGCGGCGGCATCTCCCCGCCCGTATGCTCGGGCGACAGCAATTCGCTTATTATTCCGGACACAAACTCATTCAATTATTTTCGCCTCCCCAATCAGATATTTTCGCAATGCCGGATGAGGATTGGCGATGACATAAGAACAAAGCAATGTCCCGCCCTCGGCCAACACTTTGCGCGCGCCGGCCTCTACCGCGGCCTCCACCGCCGCCACCTCGCCTTTGACCACTATGGCAACAACGCCGCTGCCCACCCGTTTCATCAAGCATAGCCGTACGCCGGCAGCTTTCAGCATAGCATCGAGCGCCTCTAAAGCATCGGCCAGCCCCCTTGTTTCCAACAATCCCGCCGCCACGGCGCCCATCTCCTTCGTCTGCCGTCATGATATATAATCTTCGATATTCGTATTCTCCTCGCCCGGTATATGAGTGCGGGCGTAACCGCGGCCGCCGATCGGCACTGTGGCGTCTATTCCCATTTTTGCGCTTACGCCCCGCAAAAGATGGGATGGATCCAGCGGCGAACCCATGGCGCCGGAGATTATGAAAACATCCTGATCGGCCTGCACTCTGGTGGCTATGGCCCATTCCACGTCTTCGGGGCTGAAAATGTCTACGTCCATATCCACCGCAACCGCATGTTTCAAATCCTTGTCCGCGCTGAACGCCGACAATAGGGCCTGTTTGCCGTCGGCGCCGGTTTGCTTGTCAAGTTGTATGATCGCGTGAAACCTTCCCGCGCCCGCCATGGTTACGTTCACCTTCTTGACGCACGGCACGGTCTGACTGACCGCAGCCAGCAACGCGACTTCGCGCGCTATCGCCTCCGGCAGCTTTTCTTCGCAGCTTCCGGCCAAGATCGTCTGCGCGATCGGATTGTCTCGAAAAGTAAGCGCGCTAAATTCCACCACCGGCTGCTCGGATACTTCGCCGTAATAACCGCCGAGTTCCCCGAAAGGGCCTTCTTTTTCTCTGCGCCAAGGATAAAGATTTCCCTCAAGGATCATTTCCGCGTCTGCCAGAACCGCCAAATCAACCGTCCGGCATTTTACGGTCCGGCTATTTTCTCCCAAAAGCGCGCCGGTTACCGCGAATTTATCGGCATTATAATAATGCGTGCTTATCTGCGACGCCAAAACCACCGCCGGACTGACGCCAAACATAAACGCTACCGGCATAGGCTCTTTTATTTCCTCATAACGGCTTATTTGTTTTCGCATCTCGTAAGAAGTAACCAAAAGGCAACTGCGGTTTTTGCCGAGATACTGCATCCTTCTGATCGATGTGTAAAATTTCTCGCCGGAAACGGATTTTGCTACCATTACGCCGGAGACTAAAAATCCGGCCGGATCGAGCTGGTTGTACCTTAACACAGGGAAATGCTCGTCAAGGTTAAAAGGCGCTTTTATCACGTGCTCCTGCACAGGCGCGGACACGACCGTTTCCACCGGCAAAGGCGCCGCGATTGCCATAGCCAGAGCTTCCGGCAAAGCGCAGGGAGAAACGCCCACGCTCAGCGCCATCAACTCGCGGGTGCCGCCGATGCCGGCGACCAGCGGACAATTGTAGTCGTCTACCTGTTCAAAACATAGCGGCATCTCGCCTTTGGTGTTCTTTAAAAGCGCGGCTATTTCATATTGAGAGCTGACGCGCCTCTTTACACGGCGCAAAAGGCCGCTGTCTTGCAGTTTGAGCAAGAATCCGCGCAAATCACGGCTCATTGTATTCACCGCCCGTCCACCTTTCGCCTAAAGCATGATCTATGCCGAGATTGTCAATTATCCGCCCTACTATGCCGCCCACAAGCTGCCATATTTCTACGGGCCGCGTGTAAAATCCCGGCGACGCCGGCAGGATAAGCGCCCCGGCTTTTATCAGCGCCGCCATGTTTTCAACAATTATAAGGTTTAGAGGAGTTTCCCGCATCACCACGATAAGATTGCGCCTTTCTTTGAGCGCGACGGAAGCCGCGCGCAAAAGCAAGCTGCCGCCGAGCCCGTTGGCCAGGGCGCTTAAGGTGTTCGCGGAGCAGGGGACTATCACCATGGCGTCAAACTTTGCGGAACCGCTGGCCAATACCGAAAAAAGGTCGCTGTTGTCGTGTACCGCGCCCCATCGGGCTAAATCATCCAGTCCGGCAGAGCACTCATACGAAAGCACGCGCCGTCCCATTTCGCTCACTACAATCTCCAGGTCAATATTCAGGCTGTTGAGAGCGCCAAGCAAGGCGCAGGCATAGACAGCGCCGCTCGCCCCGGTTATGCCGACTACCACGCGCATGGCAAAGCTCCTTTGTCAAAAATAACGCAACATTTTGCCTGTTTTCCCATTGCGGCGTGTTGCCGGGCGTCCGCCAAAAACAAAAAGCCGTTATTAAAACCCGGGATTAACCGGTATTAATAACGACTTTCCCATAACGTAAACGCTATAAAAACAGTCATCATTGCATTTTTTATAAATTATTCCCCAAGACAACTACTGTAACGGCGATTTGCGAGCTGGTTTCATAATCCCTCAAAATAGCTGCTGGATACAACTCCAACTCCGCGTTAAGTTTCTGCCGCAAAAGCAACTTAAATTCTTGGAAAAGCGCATAGTCAACAGATTGCTTGAGAACAATATATCTTTTTTCCAATACTTTCAGGGCTTGCACACGGTTGTGCTTGCCAAAGAACATTATAAAATCGGCAGTTATGTCAATTTTAATTTCAACTACGCCGAAACCGTAAATATCTTTATTTACTTCATTGTAAATACGGAAAAGCTTCTTCTTTAACTGTGCGCCGCCTAAAGCCTCGACATTCATTGCAGGCCTCTCAGAACGAACATCTGTATTATTTATACGTTATTATATTATAAATAAAAAAATATTGTCAAGGGTTTTAAATAAAAAATTTGAAAAAAAGAATTTTTATAATAATATTAATATAGCAAATATAGAAAATAAAAGCCGTAAAAAACAACTTGAAGCAAATTCGTTTTCATCGCCTTGCGCGGAATTATTATTCATGAAGCTCGCAATATCTTTTGCATTAATATTAATAAAGGCCAAAAAGCAGGTGGTTATCACGCGCGACGATTTATGATATAATACTTAAAGCAATCACGCCGCCGTCCGCCGAGGGCGCGCCGTTTTTGCGGCAGCGCGCGCTTTTTGTTTTTTTTGCGGCGGCCGCCGGGCAAATTTAAAGACAAGTTTAGGAGGGCGTATAACCATGAAGGTAAGCGCGCAGGAAGTTCAGTACATAGCCAGATTGGCCAGGCTGGAGATACCGGAGGAAAATTTGGAGCTTTTTGTCCGGCAGTTCAATGACATTCTCGGCTACGCCGGCATGCTCGGCAAACTTGACACGGAAAACGTGGAGCCGACCGCGCAGGTGCTGCCCTACGGCAATGTCATGCGCGAGGACGTCGCGGGGACGCCCCTGACGCAGGAGGAGGCATTGGCCAACGCGCCCGAGCGCTTTCGCGGCGGCTATCTGGTAGCGCGCGTCATGGAAGGGGGCGGCGCCTGAATGTCTCTTTGCAACCTTCCCGCCCATGAACTGGGCAAAAAGTTAAGGGCGAAAGAGGTCAGTTCGGTTGAACTGACCAAGGAATTTTTGAATCGGATAGCTGAGGTGGAACCAAAAATCGGGGCGTTCGTTACTTTGTGCGAACAGGCGGCGCTGGAAACCGCCGCCCTGGTTGACGCGAAAATCGCCCGGGGAGAGACGATAGCCCCCTTGGCGGGCATTCCGGGCGCGATCAAAGATATTTTGTGCATAAAAGGCGTAAAAACCACCTGTTCGTCGCGCATCCTCGACAACTTCATCGCGCCCTACGACGCGACGGTCATCGCAAAACTCAAACAAAACGACGCCGTATTTATCGGCAAGGCAAATATGGACGAATTCGCCATGGGTTCGACCACCGAAACTTCTTATTTTAAAAAGACGAGAAACCCTTGGGCGCCCGACTGCACGCCGGGCGGCTCTTCCGGCGGCTCGGCGGCCGGCGTGGCGGCCGGGGAAGCCGCCTGGTCGCTGGGCAGCGACACCGGCGGCTCCATCCGCCAGCCGGCGGCTTTTACCGGCACAGTCGGCTTGAAACCCACTTACGGGCGCGTTTCGCGTTACGGCTGCGTAGCTTTCGCTTCCTCGCTCGATCAGGTCGGCCCCATTGCCCGCGACGTTACCGACTGCGCGTTGGTGCTCAACGCGATCAGCGGGCATTGCGAACATGATTCCACCAGCTACAATTTGGCGGCGCCGGATTTCACCAAGGCGCTGCATCCTGACATAAAAGGCGTGAAAATCGGCGTGCCCAAAGAGTATTTCGGCGAAGGGCTGGACAAAGCGGTAGAGGAAAAAGTGCGCGGCGCCATCAGGCACTTATCGGAACTGGGCGCGGAAATAGTGGACGTGTCGCTGCCGCACACCGAATACGCGGTGGCGACTTATTATATCATCGCCCCCGCCGAAGCGTCGGCGAACCTGGCGCGCTTTGACGGGGTAAAATACGGCTACCGCGCCCCCGGCTGCCGGAACTTGATCGAAATGACGGTCAAGACCCGCACGCAGGGCTTCGGCAACGAGGTCAAGCGCCGGATCATGCTCGGCACTTATGTCCTAAGCTCAGGTTATTACGACGCTTATTACAATAAGGCGATGAAAGTGCGCACCCTCATCATTGAAGACTTCAAGAAAGTATTCGGCAAGGTGGACGTTTTGGCCTGCCCCACCGCGCCGACCACCGCCTTGCCCCTCGGCGCCATGCTTGATCCGCTTTCCATCTACATGCTGGACGTTTATACCATACCGGTCAATATGGCGGGGCTGCCGGGCATTTCGATCCCCTGCGGGTTTTCCGGCGGCAAGCCGGTGGGTCTGCAGCTCATCGGACGGGCGCTTGATGAAATGAGCGTGCTGCGGGCCGCCTATACTTACGAGCAGAGCGCCGGTTTTCATAAAATGGCCGCGCCGATCGGAGGTGCGTCAGCATGAAATACGAAACAATAATAGGTTTGGAAACGCATGTGGAACTTAAAACCGCCACCAAATGCTTTTGTTCCTGTCCGGCTGAATTCGGCGGCGAACCCAATACCCATACCTGCCCTACCTGTACCGGCATGCCGGGCGCTTTGCCCGTCCTGAACAAAAAGGTGGTGGAGTTTGCCATAAAGACCGGGCTGGCGCTTAATTGCGAAATACAAAGATACAACCGGTTTGACCGCAAAAATTATTTTTATCCTGATCTGCCCAAAGGCTACCAGATTTCCCAGCTTTTTTTGCCGATCTGCCGCGGCGGTTACGTGGACATAGAGGTGGACGGCACAGTAAAGCGCATCGGCATAACCCGCATCCACATCGAGGAAGACGCGGGCAAATTAGTGCACTCCGGCGCGTCCATCAGCGATTCGGATTTTTCGGTGGTCGATTACAACCGCTCCAGCGTACCGCTTATCGAGATAGTATCGGAGCCGGATCTGCGCTCGCCGCAGGAAGCCCGCGTTTTCATGGAAAAACTGCGTTCCATCCTCGAATATATCGGCGTTTCCGACTGCAAAATGCAGGAGGGGAGCCTGCGCTGCGATGCCAATGTATCCATAAGGCCGCCGGAACAAAAAGAATTTGGCGCAAGAAGCGAAATCAAAAACCTCAATTCCTTCCGCTCCGTACAGCGCGGCATAGAATACGAGGAGGCGCGCCAGGCCGCCGTGCTGGACGAAGGCGGCAGGGTAGTCCAGGAGACCCGTACCTGGGACGAGGAAAGAGGCGTTACTCATTCCATGCGCTCTAAAGAAGAAGCGCATGATTACCGATATTTCCCTGACCCGGATTTGGTTCCTTTCGTGGCGGAAGCGGAGTGGGTGGCGAAAATCGCCGAAACCATGCCGGAGCTGCCGGACGCGCGCAAAGAACGCCTGACCGGGCGGCTCGGGCTTTCCGCCTACGACGCTTCCGGCGTCATTGCCCGGCTGGCCACGGCCGATTATTTTGACGAAGCGATGAAACATACCGGCGACGCCAAATCCGTTGCCAACTGGATACTAGGCGACATTTCCGCCTGGCTGAACGGCAACAACCTGGAAATGCGGGATTTTCCCATCCCGGCTGAAAATGTCGCCGCCATGATCAATCTCGTCAACAAAGGCGTGCTTTCAAGCAAACTGGCCAAAACGGTGTTTGAGGAAATGCTCAAAAGCGGCAAGGCGCCCGCGGAAATCGTCCGGGAAAAAGGGCTGGA
This sequence comes from Acidaminococcales bacterium, assembly GCA_031290885.1. Taxonomy (NCBI): domain Bacteria; kingdom Bacillati; phylum Bacillota; class Negativicutes; order Acidaminococcales; species Acidaminococcales bacterium. The sequence goes on along the minus strand of JAISLQ010000006.1, from coordinate 37,575 downwards.
GCAAATAAGCGATGCCGGAGCTTTGGCCCTGGCGGTGGAAAAAATCATAACGGCCAACCCCAAATCGGCCGAGGACTACAAAGCCGGCAAGGACAAGGCGCTGGGCTTTCTGGTCGGCCAAGTGATGAAAGAGACCAAAGGCCGCGCCAATCCGGAAATGATCAACAAACTGCTCCGGGAAAAATTAAGTTAGCATCCGCCGCCGCGAAAAAACCAAGGCAGTCGCAAAGGATGGATATATGCGCTTGCCCATCGCCATTGATTTCAAGGCCGGCAGCAGCGAGCGTGCCGGCCTTGAAAGATGAATTGCGTTGCCGCGCGGGACGCGGCAAGTTCAGCCTATCGGAGAACCCGCGCCTTAAGCTTGCTTTCCTTGGGGAGCGCGCTGCCGGGCAGGAAGACAAGGCGCGGACAGTTCTTGACAATCTAAGGCTTGCCGTTCGCGGCGGCCATTGGGCCGATAGGCCGTTTCAAGCGCGACAGGGGCGACAGCCGGCGGGCAAGCTTTGATCATAAAATAATTTGACAAAATATTATAAAGAAATTATGCTATGTATAGCGTTTTTTTAATAATTTCAGGGATAGGAGACGCCGCTTTTATGGAATCCGAACGAATAGAGTTTCTTCGCAGGTTCATGACGCAGCCGCGCAAGATTGGCAGCATTACCCCCAGTTCGTCTTTTTTGACGCGCAAAATGATGGGCGGACTGCCGTGGGAGGACATGCGGACGGTAGTGGAATTGGGCGCGGGCACAGGAGTTTTCACCCGTTACATCGCCGAGCGGCGCGTCGCCGAATGTAACGTCGTCGTATTTGAGCAAAGTGCCGAAATGCGAAAGTCCCTGCAAGCGCGTTATCCGTGTTTTTGTTACGCGGCAAAAGCGGAAACTCTTGGCAGCACTTTGCGGAGGTTGGATCTTCCCAAGGCCGACTGCATCATTTCCGGCCTGCCTTTCTCCATATTCGCGGAAAGTCTGCGCAGCCGCATAATGGAGAACGTTTACGACAACTTGGCGGACGGCGGCATATTCGTGGCCTTTCAATACTCGCCGTTTCTATATAAAATGCTCAAACGTTACTTCCCCAGCGTAAAAACTGATTTCGTATTGATGAATTTGCCCCCGGCCTTCGTTTATCTTTGCCGGAAACAGGAGGAATAAAAAAATGAAAAAGTTGTTGTCCGCGCTGACATGCGCCTTGCTGATAAACTGCGCGGCCGCCGAAGCCCGGCCGGACATCGTGCCTAGGGCGCTGAAAAAATCAGGCGAAGTGGAAGCCGTCGTCCCCGTGGTCAAAGACAGGGAACACTCGGAAGCGGCGGCCAAAATAAGTGAAATTTTAGCGAAAGCAGTAGAAAGCAGATTGGCGGAATACGAAGTTTTGGCCGCCGCGGACGCAAAAAACCGCAGCCGGTACTCCTTTCACGCTTCTTACAAAGTAAAATATAACGACAACGCTTTGCTCAGCATCGCCCTGCGCGGATATGAATACACGGGCGGCGCGCACGGCATCAGCTGGCAGGAATCGGTAACCGCTGATTTGGAAACAGGCAAGGTGTTCCAATTGGGCGATCTGTTCCAAAGCGGTTCCGGCTATCAGAAGATAATAGACGAACGCATCGCGCAGGAAATAAACCGGCGCGCCGAATGGCGGGGCAGCGTGCGCTTCCCGGGCGTGAGCGCCGATACGGGCTTTTATCTTACCGAAGAGGCGCTGGTCATATATTATCAGCCTTACGAGATAGCGGCGTATGTGTTCGGCCTGCCAACGTTTGTGCTTGACAGATATGAATTGAACGATCTTTTGGTTGACGAGGTGCGGTCCAAAATATAAGCGGCATGGAGGATTCCTGTGGCAAAACCGCAGCGCGGCGCCCGACAAAACGGCCCGGGTGCCGCAGGAAGCGGCAACCGGGCCGTTGGCGGTTTTTTCAAATTTGCCGCGTTTTTTTGCTTCCGTCAGCTCCAAGCGTAGTTGCCGTGGCATCCTCTACGGCGAAGATTTCAAATATCTTGTCGTCCACGGCATATTTGGCTTTTAACGCCGGCATGACTTCCAGCGCCTTCTGTTTGCTCGCGGCGCTGGTAACGAAAACCGCTTTCCCCGTGACGCGCAGGACGTCCCTGCCGACAGTCGCGCAAATCTCCACTAACGGGCTGTCTTTCATCTGTTTGTACATATCTTTTTGGTTGCTGGTGCAAAAGCAAAGTTTGCCCCCATACTCCATAAAAAATCCCAAGGGACGTACCCTCGGTTGCTTCCCTTCCGCTGTCGCCAAAAAGAAAACCTTGCTTTCAGCCAAAAATTTCAATACTTCCTGCATTTTTGCCACCTCTTTTGTTTTGTTTTGTTTTGCCAAGCCCTTTTATGGTATAATTGTATTATAAAGAAAATATTTTGCAAGTACGCAGTATTTAATGACAAGGTATGCTAAACAATACTTTAGCAAAGATGGCGGCGAGCCAAGCACGCAGCGGGAGGTGGTCGGCCTGGACGGAAATGGCGGGGAGTTCGCGCTTTGCCCTTTGCGCCATGCTTTGAGCATAATCGGCGGCAAATGGAAATTGCCGATAATATGCTTTTTGTCCTCAAGGACGCCTGCCCGCTACAGCGCGATCAAACGGAACATACCGGGCATAACCAATATGATGCTGTCGCAGTCGCTGAAAGAATTGGAAAATTTCGGCATAGTCCTTCGCAAGCAGTACAACCAAATACCGCCCCGGGTGGAGTACGCCCTGACCGCGGACGGCGAGAGTTTGTTGCCGGCTTTGGAGCTTTTGGCCAAATGGGGCTTTGCCCAACTTTATAAAAATACTGCCGGTTCCAATGCTTGCGAAACTTGCCGCAGAGAAAATTAACCGCGCCGCGAAGGCGGCGGGCGCAACTGATTGTTGACTATATTTTCAGGAGGATAAAGCATGAATGGCATTTTGATGATGGCAATTTCAATTGCCGTATTGGGGGCGGCGTATCTTTTTTACGGCCGCTGGCTCGCCAACAAATGGGGGATTGACCCGGCGGCGAAAACGCCGGCCTATGCATATCAAGACGGCGTGGACTACGTACCGGCCGACAGGCATGTGGTATTCGGGCATCAGTTCGCCTCCATCGCCGGCGCCGGCCCCATCAACGGCCCCATACAGGCCGCGGTTTTCGGCTGGCTGCCCGTATTAATCTGGATTTTGCTCGGCGGCGTGTTTTTTGGCGCGGTACAGGATTTTTCCGCTATGTACGCGTCCGTGCGCAACAAAGGCCGTACCATTGGCTATGTTATTGAAGAATATATCGGCCGCCTGGGCAAAAAACTTTTTCTTATCTTCTGCTGGCTTTTCTGCATACTGGTGATCGCCGCGTTCGCGGACGTGGTGGCCGGTACCTTCAACGGCTTTTATGTTTCGCCGAAAGGCGCCAGTACGCAAATTCCCGCCAACGGCGCGGTAGCGACTACCTCCATGTTGTTCATCGTGGAAGCGGTCGTTTTGGGTTTTGTCTTGCGCTTCGGCCGGCTGGGGAAATGGCTGAACACGGCGGCCGCGCTGATATTGTTAGTCGCGGCGATCGCCTTCGGGCTGAATTTCCCGATCTTTGTCTCGCGAGACATTTGGCACATTATTGTGTTCACTTATATTTTTGTCGCATCGGTCGTGCCGATCTGGGCCTTGCTGCAGCCCCGGGACTATCTGAACAGTTATCTCCTGGTGGCCATGATCGCCGCCGCCGTAGTAGGCGTTTTTGTCTCAAACCCTTCCATAAACCTGCCGGCTTTCACCGGGTTTGACATAGACGGGCAATCGCTGTTTCCCATGATGTTCGTTACAATCGCGTGCGGGGCGGTTTCCGGGTTTCACTCTCTGGTATCCTCCGGTACGGCGTCCAAACAAATCAAAAGCGAAAATGACATGCTGCCGATTTCCTTTGGCGCCATGCTGATGGAAAGCCTGCTCGCCGTTATCGCCCTGATCGCCGTAGCTTCCTTCGCTGCCGGCGCCGCCGCCAAGCAAGGTCTTGTAACGCCGCCGCAGGTATTCGCCGGCGGCATCGCCAATTTCCTCACGACGCTGGGGCTTCCGTCCGACATCGTTTTTACGTTGATAAATCTTTCGGTTTCCGCTTTCGCCATGACCTCGCTGGACTCGGTCGCCCGCGTGGGGCGCCTGTCCTTCCAGGAATTTTTTCAGGCGTCGGCGGATGAACAGCCGGGGGCGGCGCATAAATTCTTCATGGACAAGTACGTCGCGACCATTTTGACACTCCTGGTCGCTTATCTATTGTCCAAGGCGGGCTATTCGGCCATCTGGCCGCTGTTTGGCTCTTCCAACCAGCTATTGTCGGCCTTGTCGCTTATCGCCTGCGCCGTGTTTCTCAAAAGGACGAGGCGCGCCCATTTTATGATGGTCATACCCATTTTCTTCATGATCGCGGTTACCTTCTCCGCGCTCTGCATCAAAGTATATCAGTTGTCGTCCGGGTTGGCCGGCGGCCTCAGCAAAAACATGTTCAACGATGGCTTGCAGTTGGTAATGGCCGTGCTGGTGCTTTTGCTGGGCGTGTGCATCGCGGCGCAGGGGGTAAAAGCGTTGTTCGGGCAGCGCGGCGCAAAAGGCGGCGCGCAGTGATAGGATAGACGCCAAGGGGAAATTGCGGCAGCTCTTGCGGCAATGCGCCATCAAATCGCCGGGGCGGGCGCGATATATTTTAAAACCAAATCGACAGGGGGAATTTTTATGGGCAAAAGTTTGGTAGGGACAAAAACTCTGGAAAACCTCATGAAAGCGTTTGCCGGCGAATGTCAGGCCAGCACGCGGTACGCTTACTATTCTTCGGTGGCGCGCAAAGCCGGGTACGTGCAAATCGCCAACATTTTTGAGGAAACGTCCGGCAACGAGAAAGAACATGCCAAGAAATTCATGAAATGGGCGCTGGAGTACACCAAGGGCGAAAACCCGCGCATGGTAGACATAAGCGCCGCTTATCCCTTGGCTTATTCCGCTTTGGACACTTTATCCAACCTGAAAGCGGCGGCCGACGGGGAACACGAGGAATGGACGGAACTTTACGCCGCCTTTGCCAAAACCGCCAAGGAAGAAGGCTTCCCCGACATCGCCGTTACCTTCACGGAAATATCCGAAGTGGAAGAACGCCACGAAAAGCGTTACCGCAAACTTGCCGAAAACATAGAAAAAGCAATTGTATTCAAAAGGGACGAAACAGTGGAATGGAAATGCAACAACTGCGGCTACATCCACCGCGGCAAATCCGCGCCGGAGTCCTGCCCGGCCTGCGCCCACCCGCAGGGCTATTTTGAGCTTTTTGTCGCGACCTATTGAAAACGCCCGCTAAAAACAACGCGGGTACCGCGCAGTCGATGAGTTTTCAACCGATTTGGGAAAGAACTTAACAAATACTCGACAGGCGGAAAAAAGCGCTGCGATATCGCTGCGAATCGAAGCCGCGTACAGAGGGAGGGACTCGCCATTGGACAGGAATCACTCAGCCGTTGCCGGGCTTTGCGCCGACGCGATGCTCATCGCGCTGACTCTCGCGGGGACAATGTTCATAAATATACGTCTGCCTGTTTCCGTTAACGGCGGACTGATTCATATGGGCAATGTACCGCTCGTAATCGCGGCGATAGTGTTCGGCGCTCGCAGCGGGGCGATTGCCGGCGCGGTGGGAATGGGCCTGTTCGACGTACTGGGCGGTTGGGCGGCTTGGGCGCCCGGAACTGTTGTAATTCGCGGACTTATGGGCTTTACAATCGGCAAAATTGCGGCACGGCGCGGCGGCGGGAACTTCGCGCTTAACTTGCTCGCCGTTACGCTGGGCGGCGCGCTGATGGTCGCGGGGTACTACCTCTACGAAGCGTTGCTGTACGGCAATTGGGCGACTCCGGTTACCTCGGTGCCGGGAAACTTGGCGCAGTTGATTCCGGCCTATGCGCTTGGAATCCCGCTGGCTATGTTGCTGAACAGGACGCCGTTGTCCGCGCTCTTTCGCGGATAGGCGCGGCGGCGCGGACCATGCGGCGCCATTTTTCGGAGGGCATTCTTTCGGGAATATTTGGGGGCTGCGCACGCTCGTTGTCATGGGAACCGGTCCTTTCGCCGGGACGTTCATGGGCGCTTGGGTTAAGGTCAACGTCGGGCCTCATGTCCCGGCGTTTTGTTTCGTCTGAGCGCATATATTGACTCGGTGGCCTTTGCTTGACTGCGGCCGCGGAAACTGAGGGCGAGCGGCAACCCGCTGCGGCGGCATCGCCCGGCCAAGGGCAAGGCAGTCGGGGCTTGCCGATGATGGCGTTTGCTTTCTGCCGTTTCGTTGTAACCACAATGTAGCTTCCCTTAAACTGGACAGGCCGCCAAGGTTGTATTGGCATACAACCTTGGCGGCCGCAAATACGACCGGCAATAAACGCTTGACGGATATATCGGCTGCCGATTTGTTGGTATCATAAGAAAATAAGGGATTGTGCCGGATAAAGACATATACCGCCGTTATGCGCGAAGCTTTTGGACGCCGGAAGGCGCGCGGCTTGATATAACGGGGGGCTTTCTAAAAAGAAAAGCGACAAATAGTTAGGGGTGTTGATGATGAGTATGGAGATTGTCAAGGGGCTAAGCGGCTATGTATTCAATATCCAACGTTTTTCCACGCATGACGGGCCCGGGATTCGCACGACGGTCTTTTTGAAGGGATGCCACCTGCGTTGCTTTTGGTGCCAGAACCCCGAGTCCCAGGACATGATGCCTGTCCTTATGGTCAGGAAGCAGCAATGCGTTTTGTGCGGCCGCTGCGTTCAATCCTGCCCGCAAAGGGCCAGCAATATCATCGATGGGAGAATGCTTGTCAACCGTTCGCGCTGCAAGGCCTGCGGGGTTTGCACTTCGGCCTGCCTGTCCGGCCTTCGCAACGTGCAGGGCAAGCTGATGACGGTCGGCGAGGTTATGGAAACGGTCCTTAAAGATTATGCGATTTATTTAAATTCCGGCGGCGGCATGACGATTTCGGGCGGGGCCATCGAACTGCAGGCGGATTTTGCGGCCGCGCTTTTAAAACGCGCGCAGGAGGAAGGCGTGCATACTTGCGTTGAAATGGCGGGGGCTTATCCTTGGCCGACCATTAAGAAGATTGCCGACCATTGCGACTATATTCTCTATGACCTCAAGCACATGGACAGCGAAAAGCACAAAGAAGGCGTTGGCGCGCCCAATGAGCATGTTTTGGAAAACGCCAGGCGCCTGGTCGCGGAGAAGAAAGAAATATTGTTCAGGACGCCGCTTATTCCCGGTTACAACGATAGCTATGAAAGCGTCAGCGCCATTGCCAGTTTCGTGCGAAACGAACTGGGCCTTTGCCCTGCTGATCATATAGAGCTTCTTCCTTATAACAACCTGGGCGAGGAAAAGTATGGGCGCATGGATTTCAAAGGAGAACATCCAGCGTACAAGCGCCAGTCAGATGAATATCTGGCAAAGCTTGAGGAAATTATCAGGGCGAGCTAAGTTGCTCCTATGAGATCGCGCTTTAAATACTATTTTAAGAGAGGGGGAATCAATGATTACAGAAAGTAAAGATGGTCGCCCCGAAGCTTCAAGAGCAAAGAAATAAGGAGATGGTATTAATGGCGAAAGTAAAGTACAACAAGTACGAAGGAAAGAGCAGGGGAAATGTTATCTGGGACCGGCTGAACCCCTTGCGCTACACACAGAATATGTCCATGGCGCGCGCCCAGCTGTTGGTAGACGGCTATAAAGAATTTGACGGCTATTCTTTCTTTCACAAGCGCGGCCTGACCGTACAGAAAATTCTGCGGGAGATCCCGATTTACATCGATGACGACCAGCTTTTGGTCGGCGACTACAGCGCGCGGCCGATGGGCCCTGAGTGGTTCCCGGATCTGGCGGCTTTGTGGATGGAAGAGTACATTCAAAAGTACGGTTGGGAAGGCAACAAAGGCAAATTCTTCGGTTTCGACAACGAGGCGCACGCACAGCAGGCCCTGGATATCTGCGAATATTTCCGCAACACCGGCGGCAAGGAAATGTGGCAGAAGTATCAAGGCCCCGAAGAAGCCGAATACGAACATAAAATCGGCGAGGCCGGCGCTTGGGTCATCAATACCGTTTCGGAAATGTTCGCGGAAAAAGCTTGGAATTGTCCGGACATTGGTTTCACCCTCATGAACAAGGGCGCCCGCGGCCTGATCGCCGAAATCGACGAGCAGCTGGAAAAACTGCAAATTACCTCCCTTGGGGACTTTTATAAGGAGCAGTTCTGGAAAGGCTTGAAATGCATGCTGCAAGGCGGCATAGACTACGCGCACCGTTACGCCGACTTAGCATCTGAAAAGGCCGCTGTTGAGAAAGACCCGACCCGCAAGGCTGAACTTGAAGAAATCGCCCGCGTTTGCCGGCGCGTTCCGGAATATCCGGCGGAAACCTTCCAGGAAGCTCTGCAGTCCTTCCAGTTCGGCGTGCTGATGATATTTTACGATACCCGCACCTATGGCATGGGTTTTGGCCGCGTCGACCAATTCCTGTATCCGACGTTCAAGAAAGACATCGAGAGAGGCTACATTGACCAGGAGTACGCCCTTCAGCTGCTGGAGTGCTTCCGCGTCAAGACCATGGGCAAGCGCCAGTTCTGGCCGGATGTCATGACCCCGAACCTAAGTTCCGAGTCGCACTTTCACAATACGGTGCTCGCAGGGGTAGACCCCAAGACCGGCAGGGACGCCGTAAACGAGCTGTCCTTCCTCTGGCTGGAGGCCGCCGTGCGCGTCAAAACCACGCATCCTACGCTTTCCGTGCGCTGGCATCCCCGCATCAACAAAAAATTCATGGATCGCTGCCTGGAAGTCGTTGCCATGGGCATGGGCTTTCCCGCTTTCTTCAACGACTTGTCGACCACCAATTACTTGCTCGCGCGCGGCTACACCTTGGAAGAAGCGCGCAGCTACGCCTTCGGCGGCTGCACGCTGCACACGGTGCCCGGAAAGACCGGCCCCATTTGGCCTTTGGTCATGAACAAGGCCAAGATGCTGGAAATGGCTCTCTTAAACGGCTGGGATCGCAAATATAACGAGCAACTAGGCCCGGCCACCGGCGAATTCACCAAGATGCAGACTTACGAAGAATTCTTCCAAGCCTATTGCAAACAGCTGGACTATTGGGCGGATGTCGGAACCACCAGCGGCCGCCGCTGCAAGATTCAGCATACCGAGTCCTTCCCGGACATCATGATGTCGGCTTTTGTCCACTCCTGCATCAAGAAGGGCAAGGTAGCCAGCGTAGGCGGCGCGGAACATGAAGACAACAGCATGTACATTGTGCCTGTCGGCGTCCAGGATGTCGCCAATGCCCTGTATGTCCTCAAATACCATATCTTCGTCGACAATCCGATCTGCAGCAAACAAACTCTGCTTGATGCCATGGCGGCGGACTGGGTGGGCTATGAAGAACTGCACGCCAAGATTTTGGCCCTTCCGAAGTTCGGCAATGACATAGAAGAAGTTGATGCGCTGGCGGATGAAGTATACTCGACCTTGAGGGAAATCTGGCATTCCAAGCCCACTACCTACGGCAGCCATTACGAAGTTTCGCCGCACTCCATAGGGTTTCATGGCGGGACCGGGGCCAAGTTGGGCGCCATGCCCTGCGGCCGCAAGGCTTGGGTCTCCATGGCCGACGGCGCCGTTTCCCCGACGCAGGGGACCGACGTCAACGGCCCGACCGCCGTCATCAATTCGGCCAACCGCGTAGACCAAACCGACCTTTACGGCGCGCTGTTCAACATGCGCTTCACGCCGTCCTCCCTTGCCAACAAGAAAGGCCGCGACAACTTGGCGGCTCTGATTCGGACCTACTTTGGGGAAGGCTCGGGCAAGCACATCCAATTCAACGTCATCAGCACCGAGCAATTGCGCGCCGCCAAGAAGGAGCCGGAGAAACATAAGGATCTCATCGTGCGCGTTGCCGGTTACAGCGCTTACTGGACCGATCTTAGCGAAACGATCCAGAACGAGCTGATCGACCGTTCCGAAAACGAATGGGCCATTTAATTTAAAAGTGCGCAAAGTTGGCAGAAGGCTTGAAACATTAGCTGAAACAGCCAATATCTGACAACAAGGAAGGGCTGGGGCTGGCTGGCTATATTTGATGATTGCGCCTGTAGTCTCAGCCCCCTTTCTTTGCCTTTGTTTACAGCAAATTAATTTCAAAACCGGCTGCGCCGGAACAGGCGCGAGCGGCATCCGGGGGCGCCGCGCTGTTTGGCAAAATGGCGGAAGCGGCGCGTTTCCCGTCCGCAAAAAACGCGCTGCCCGCATTTTGCGCATAGCAAAGCGGGGCTATGTTGCCGCCATGTTTTGCCGGCATATTTCAGCAAACACTTAAATTGCGTGCTACTATTTATCGCGGTAAGGAGGGATCTTGCTAATGATTAACAGTGAAGCGCACAAAAAATCAAGTGGCAACATGGTCGTATTTGCCGCTTGGTTGGCAGTGTTCTGCCTGTTCGGATATCGGTCTTCCTTCTCTTTGCTCCTGCGCCCGTTGGCAAGCGGCATGGGCTGGACTGTTGGACAGACTTCCATGGGCTATTCTTTGATGATGGTTATTTACGGCGTTACCGCATACTTCAGCGGAATGATTGTGGACAAATGGGGCACCAGGCAAGCTTTTGCCATTGGTTCCGTTTTTGCCGCGCTCGGATTTTTTCTGTGCAGCTTTGCCGACAGCTACGCTACCTATCTGCTCACCTATTCGTTGTTTGCCGGAATAGGGACAGGCATGCTGTGGGTATCGTCCACCGCTTCCGTGCGCAAATGGTTCATTGGCCGTTACTATGGCAAAAGCTGGGGCATGGCCTTCATGGGCGCGCCCATGGCGCAGCTTCTGCTTAGCCTGGTGCTCAATCAGCTGCTGCTTACCATGGACTGGCGCGAAGCCATGAGAATCTTGGCCGCCATCGTATTTGTATTGTTGGCCATGGCGGCTTTTTTTGCGCGAAAGAACCCCGATCACTACGGCTATGAGCCTTACGGCCTGGTTGCGCCGGTCGCCGGCGCGGCGGCCCCTCCCCCCTGGGACGTTAAGACCGCTTTTAAAACTTGGCCCATCTGGGGCGCCGTCATTGCCTTCCTGGGCAGCATGATGGCTGAATTTTTGATCTGGACGCAATTGGTCAACTATTGGATTACCACGCACGGATTTTCCACCGCGACAGCGGGGACTCTGTACATCGCCATCGGCGTGTGCGGCCTCGTTACAATGCCCGGCACCGGCGTGGTCGCCGATAGCCTGGTCGGAAAGCTCGGTTCCGAAGGCAAAGCAAGGAAACTTATGGTCATTATCGCTCCCATATGCGGCATAATCGGTGTTTTGATCCTGCGCTTGAGCGGCGTGTCAATGGCCTACGGCATTATAGCCTGCGTATTCTTTGCTATCTACTGGGCAATTGAGCCGGGCGGCATCGCCGGATACGTGGGAACTATTTACGGCGGCAAAAATTTCGGCAAAATATGGGGCCTGGGCACATTGGTCGTTATGGGCATCGGCCCGGCGACGGGAAGTTTTTTGGGCGGATATTTCCTCGATGTGACGGGTTCTTATGACGCGTCCTTCTCCTTTGCCCTCTGGTCTTACGTGGCTTCCGCTTTGTTCGCCCTTACGCTGCCTATCAAGCAGGCTTTCCCTGGCGCCAAATGAGAAGGGGCTTGCGCCCGGATAGTCCATGCCATGCGAAAATTCATCTTCAAAGCTTAAATTCAAACGAATTAACGCAGCGGCAAGCGAGCGGCGGGCGCCCGGCAAGGGCGCGGTGAATTTGGGTCCGAGAGGGCCTGGCGGCCATTTCAGCTGTCAGGCCCTTTTTGCTTCTCACGCAAAAGCTTCGTTCAATGCCGCCGGATATGTTATAATAAAAAACAAGAACTTTTTAAGGCAGGGCGCCTATGCGCAACCTTATCGTAAACGCGGACGATTTTGCTTTGTCCATGGCCTGCAGCGCGGGAATAGTCGACGCTTTCAAACGGGGCGCCGTTACCAGCTCAAGCATGCTGGTAACGGGCGGTTTTCCGGCGCAAGCGGCCGCTTTGGCGAAAGAGGCCGAGATTCCGCTGGGGCTGCATCTTTGCCTTACCTACGGGCGCCCGGCGGCGCCGCCGGAAAAAATAAGGTCGCTGCTTGACGGGAAGGGCTTTTTTAAGGGCGCCGACCGGCTGCGGCGGGAGAAGCCGGCCGCAGGGGAAGTCGAAATCGAGTGGCGGGCGCAATTGGGGCGGCTGCTGTCTTTGGGCATCCGGCCCGACCATCTCGACAGCCATCACTTCATTCATGAGCGCTTGGGCGAGGAGATAGAGGACATAGCGATCGCGCTGGCCAGGGAGCTGAATGTGCCATTGAGGCGCACGGTGGCGGCAAGCGAAAACCGTTACAGGCAAATCCGCAGCCCGGACTTTTTTTTCGGCGGCTTCTACGGCGGGCAGGCCACGCTCGAACAGATCCTCGCGCTTTTGGCCGTCCCCTGGGAAGGCACGCTGGAATTGATGTGCCATCCCGGCAGGGCGGACGACGAGCTGGGCGGGATAAGTTCCTACAGCCTCGGCCGGCAAAACGAACTGGAGATCCTGCTCTCGCCGCGAATCCGTGCGGCCGCGCGCGCGCAGGGAATCAACCTTGTTTCCTTCGCCGCTTTATAACACGGGAGGGCATGATGTTCGACACGCATTTGCATACGACTTTTTCCTGCGATTCCCGCATGGATCACCGCCAGGCGCTAAGCGCCGCCCAAAAGCTGGGGATCGGCATAATCATCACGGAACACCTGGACTTGGATTATCCGGAAAACCCGGAAGAATTTGTCTTTGATTTCAATGAATATTTTGCCACGCTGAATCCTTTGCGCAAAGAAAGCGAGCTGCTGCTCGGCTTGGAACTGGGGCTTCGGGCCGAGTGCGCGGAGAAAAACAAGGAAATCATAAAAGGCTGGCCGTTTGACGAGATAATCGGTTCCATCCACGTGGTGGACGGGATCGACATTTACAGCCCCGCCTATACGCTAAACAACGAAAAAAAGGCGGTTTACGGGCGTTATCTCGCGGTCATGGCGGATTGCGTGCGTGATTTCGATGATTTCGACACGCTTGGGCATGTTGACTATATTTGCCGTTACGCGGCCTACAGCGACCGGAATTTATATATAGACGATTTTTACGCTGAGTGGTCGGCGGTCTGCGCCGAACTCCTAAAAAAAGAAAAAGTCCTGGAAATCAATACGCGCCGGTTCGACGACAAAACGGCCGTTGCTTGCCTGTTTGCGCTTTACCGCCGTTACCGCGAGTTGGGGGGCAAATATGTAACGATCGGTTCCGATGCCCATTGCGCCGAAAACGTCGGGCGCGGGATCGCCGCGGCTTGGGAAATGGCCGAAAGCATCGGGCTAAGGCCCGTATATTACAAAAACCGCAAAATGTTTTTTGACCGCAAGGAGCAAGGCGGCGCTTTGCGCCGCACAAAATAAGGGGGGAGACGAACATGGGGGCATTTGTGGAAAAAGCGGCGGCGCTGAGCGGGGAAAAATACAAAAAAGGCATCAATTGCGCCGAGGCGATCGTCGTTACTTTCGATGAGCTATGCAATCTGGGGATAGGGGAAAACGTAAGGCTTGCCAGTTGTTTCGGCGGAGGGATCGGACACGCCGGCGATCTGTGCGGCGCGCTCTCGGGCAGCGTCATGGTGCTGGGCGCCTTGGCCGGCCGCCCCCGCCCGCCGGAAGGGGAGAGGGCATCTATGTATGATTTGAGCAAAGGTTTTTACGAAAAATTTGCCGCCGCCAATAGCGCCGCCAACTGCGACACATTGCGCAAGTTTGATTTCGGCACGCGCGAACAGAATATCAACTGCCTGAAGCTGGTGGTTAAGACGGCGTCCCTTTTGGCGGAATATCTTGCGCAAAAAGGGCTGGCCGCCGAAAACTGATCGGGGCGGGCGTTATTTTGCGGCAAAGGATGTGTGCGTGTCGTGGCTAAATATCTCGTTGTAGGCGGCGTAGCCGCCGGCGCGGCGTTCGCGGCGAAAATGCGGCGGCTGGACGAAAACGCCGAAATTACCGTGTTCGAGCGCGGCCCTTACGTTTCTTACGCCAACTGCGGCCTGCCTTATTATATCGGCGGCTTGATCAAAGACGAGGACGAGCTTGTTTTGCACACGCCCGCCACTTTAAAAGGCCGCTTCAATGTTACGGTTTTGGTAAACACCGAAGTCGTCGCTATCAACCGAAAACAAAAGACCGTTACGGCCAAAAAATTGCCCGGCGGGGAGCTTTTGAATTATCCTTACGACAAACTCCTGCTGGCGCCCGGTTCTTATGCCGTGCGCCCCCCCATCGCCGGGGCGGGGCTTGCGGAGGTATTCATCCTCAAAGACGTTGAAGGCACGGCCGCGCTGAAAACATTCCTCAACACGCGAAAACCGGAGCGGGCGGCGGTAATCGGCGGCGGCTCTATCGGGCTGGAAGCGGCGGAGAACTTTTGCGCCTTGGGATTAAAAACGGCGCTCATAGAAGCGTCCGGCCAAGTCATGCCGGCTTTTGACCCGGAAATGGCGGCCATCCTGCAAAACCATATCAGGCAAAAAAAGGTTGATTTGCGCCTGAAAACGTTTCTTGCCGGAATTGAAAAAAAAGGCGGCGAACTCGTCCTGCGGTTAAGCGGGGAAAGGGGGGGCGAACTCAAAACCGATTTTGTCCTTTTGAGCATGGGAATTCGCCCGGAAACAGCCCTTGCCGAGGCGGCGGGGCTGAAAATAGGCAAGTCCGGCGGCATAAAAACCAACCGGTTCATGCAGACTTCCGACAAGGACATTTACGCGGCCGGCGACGCGGTGGAAAGCACGCACATGGCAACAGGCCGCCCGTTCATAGCCGCCCTGGCCGGAAACGCCGGCAAGCAGGCGCGCGTGGCGGCCGCGCATATCGCCGGGGAGAAAAAGCCCTTCGGCCGGGTATTGGCCTCGGCGGCCGTGAAGGTTTTTGATTTGACCGCCGCCGCCACGGGCGCCAATGAAAAAGATTTAAAGGCGGCCGGGGCAAATTATGACAAAGTATATCTGCATCCGGCCAGCCACGCCGCTTATTATCCCGGCGGGTCGCCGCTTTCGATCAAGCTGCTTTTTGCCGCCGGCAGCGGCAAAATACTGGGGGCGCAGGTCGTCGGCAAAAGCGGGGCGGACAAACGCGCCGATGTTTTCGCCGCCGCGCTCAAAAGCGCTCTGACCGTGCGCGGCCTTGGCGAGCTGGAATTGGCGTACGCCCCGCCTTACGCCTCTGCCCGGGATCCGGTCAATTACGCCGGCGACGTAGCGGCAAAAGTGCTGTCCGGCGAGCTAAGGCAAGCTTTCTGGCAGGACGCGCCGCCGGGCGGAGCGCGCTTTCTGCTTGACGTGCGCACGGCGGATGAGTGCGCCGGCGCCCCGATAAAGGGCGCGCTTAACATTCCCCTGCATGAATTGCGCGAACGGGCAGGCGAATTGCCCAAGGACAGGACCATATATGTTTTCTGCCATTCGGGCCTGCGCAGTTACATCGCCTGCCGCGCTTTGACGCAAAAAGGCTTTGACGCGGTAAACATGAGCGGCGGCTACATGAGTTGGCGCGCAATGGCTTTGGAGCAGGGGCTGATGGCAAAATGACGGAAAAGGACGTAATAGGCGAGTTCTCTTTGACCCGTGAACAGCTTCTTGATGAAGCCGGCCGCGTGGAGGCGGCGCTTTCCGCCGGCCTGCGGGGGGAGCCGTCGCCCTTTCTCTTTCTCCCGTCTTTTCTCGGCTTGCCCGGCGGCCGGGAGGAAGGGGATTTTTTCGCCCTGGATTTTGGCGGCAGCAATTTGCGCC
Source organism: Acidaminococcales bacterium (assembly GCA_031290885.1). Classification (NCBI taxonomy): domain Bacteria; kingdom Bacillati; phylum Bacillota; class Negativicutes; order Acidaminococcales; species Acidaminococcales bacterium. Next base: position 21,682 of record JAISLQ010000006.1, on the reverse strand, counting down.
TGGCGCATATAACTTTGCGGCGCGGCTTTATCACGCAAAACGCCGCCCGCAAATGGCCGCTCAAAGAACTGTCCGCCGCGGCCGGGCACGAAGTGGACGCGCTTTTTTTCGATATCGCCCGCAAGATAAGCGACTTTGCTGGGCAACAGGGCGGTTTTTTGGGGCATACTTTTTCCCATTCGACCGTCGTTTTCCCCGGTGCCCATGACGCCCGGGCGCACAATTGGACCAAGGAAATCTCTTTTGCGGGCGCCCAAAACATAAACGTGAACGGCCTGTTGCGCCAAAAGCTGCTTTTTATCGGCCGCGGCGACATTGTCCCCGCCGTCATTTTAAACGATGCGACGGCGGTTTTGCTGGCGTCCGCCTACCAGTCAGGCAAAAAAAACATTGTCGGCAGCGTTTGCGGCACCGGCCACAACAGTTGCTATTACGAACCCGACCGAAAGATGGCCATAAATCTGGAAACAGGCAATTTTTCCCCGGCTTGCCGCAACCGTTTCGACCAAGAGCTTGATCTTTCGAGTTCCCGGCCGGGCGGCCAGCTCATGGAAAAGATGACGGCCGGCGATTATCTGGCCAAACTGGCGTCCCTGGCTGCGCGGGCATTGGGCGTGGGCGTTCGTCTGGAAAGGGCCGTGGAACTGTCGGCAATCCTTGACGGCGCGCCGAACGCTTTGGCCGGCGTTGTCCGCGCTATCGTCAAAAGGGCGGCCGCGCTCACGGCCGCCGAATATTCCGGCATAAGCCTTTATCTTGCCCATAAAGGGGAGGCTTTGGAGGAAATTTTTATCGACGGTGCCATCTATAACGAAATGCCCTTGTTCCGGCAAGAGTTGAACGCCGCGCTCGCCAAGCTCGGCGCCAGACCGCCTGAAACCCTGTCCGGGCGCAACTCGTCGCTATTCGGGGCGGCCGTGGCCTGCGCCCTCGCGTCAGGATCCGATTTGCCCGCGACGAGCGGCGCGGACGAAGGGCCCCGTTTGTAAAATAATTCGGACTGTTTTGTCAAGGACTTTTTTCGGGGCCGGAGAAATTTTTTAGAAATTTCACTTTCTTTCTTGCTTTGTTTGTTCGCAGTATAATAAACTTTAGAATCGGAATGAGCGAGGAGACCAAAATGGATTTTGGCTGGACAACGCCAAAGCAAGCAGCCGAAAGGCGGGGCATAACCGACAGACGTGTGCAAGCTCCGTGCGCAAGCGGTCAAATAGACGGCGCAGCAAGAGGCGGGCGCAACGGGTTCGTTCCCCAAGATACGCCAAAGCCGGCAGACGGCAGACGCAAAAACGGACGGAGGTTGCATGGCTATGGCGGCACAACGGGCTGAACGCAATAGGACGATTACGTTAAGCGACAGCGAGGTCAGTCGATATATGGGGTCATGCTCTTGTACATACGAAGATATGCAGCCCGAAAATATGATTATTCACGGCGATGCTTTCGATATACTCGAAACGCTTCCAAATAGCTTTGTGGATTTACTCATCGTTGATCCGCCATATAATTTGAACAAACTATATGGCAGCCAGGCATTCAAGAAAATGGACGATGCGGAGTATTCGGTGTTTACGCGCCGTTGGCTTGAAACCGTTCGCCATGCCTTGAAAGCCGACGCTACGGTTTACGTTTGCAGCGACTGGCAGACAAGCCTTGTTGTCGGGCGGCTTCTCGGCGAATATTTTACTGTCCAAAATCGTATTACTTGGCAGCGGGAAAAAGGGCGCGGAGCAATGCATAACTGGAAAAATTCAATGGAGGACATTTGGTTCGCAACCGTATCTCCGAAGTCATTTACCTTCAATGTTGACGATGTCAAGATGCGCCGCCGCGTTATTGCGCCATACAAAGCTGACGGCGTACCCAAGGATTGGATTGAAAGCGAAAACGGGAACTTCCGCGACACCTTTCCGTCGAATTTTTGGGACGACATTTCCATTCCATATTGGTCAATGCCGGAAAACACGGACCACCCAACGCAAAAGCCCGAAAAGCTGTTTGCGAAGTTGGTTTTGGCAAGTTCCAATTCGGGCGATATGATTCTCGACCCGTTTGTAGGTTCGGGCACGTCGGCGGTAGTGGCAAAAAAACTCGGCCGTCGGTTTATCGGCATTGAACGAGAGGCGGAGTATTGTGCATACGCGCAAAAACGTCTTGAAATGGCGGACGACGCAACCACCATTCAAGGCTATGCGGACGGCGTGTTTTGGGAACGCAATACGCTTGCGTTGCAGCAAAAGGTTTGCGCCAAATCCAAAACTGAAAGCAACCGGCAGGCCGAATCATTGTTCGGGTAAACGCGGGATAATATGCTCCGCGAACTGCTCGATTTCATTGAATACCGCGATGGGATTTTCGATAAAGCCGCGCTTGCTGAATTGGTTTGCGAACATTTCTGGCATCCTCCGCAGTTGGGGCGGCATCGTTAATGCTCCCGAAAAACTTGACGAGCTTTTTGCTATCCATCAATATGAGGAGTTGAGAGGCAACCCTCTTGTTGCTTTAACCTTTTCGGCTTTTTTTACGATATAAAGATATATATGGGCTGGACTAAACAGATAATTGATGTTAATATGAATGTGTATCAATAAAATGCTTTTCAACATTTAAAGTACGGCATGCCTGTCCTACGCCCGTCCGCTCTTTGCCTCGTATGTTCGGCGGCGCGGCTGCGCCGGCCTTTAGGTTTTGTTTTTCTGTTTTGCCGGGAAAATAATTTTTGCCGAACTGCCTCGAACCGCCCTGAGCCCTACGCTTCTACAGGCCGGAAAGCACTCTTTTTGCCCGTTCGAGTACGGGCGGAAAGCAAAAATCCGGCCAAGGCGGCGGGAACCGGAGGGCGGCTGACCTCAGCGCATACTCGGCCGGCCATCTGCGGCGGGCGCGGCTTGCCCATTTGCGGGCCGGCGCCCGGCGCGAGCCGGACATGCAGCTGCTTGCGGCATTGTTTGGCGAAAAATTCAAATAAAATCCGTTTTTATTTTTCATTGCAGAAAAAGGGGATGATTTTTTGGAACTTTCGACTACATTAGGTGTGCCTATAGCGATAGTAGCCGTGCTTGTCGGCATGGTGCTCAAAGGAGCCAATCCCGTAATGCTGCTCAGCGGGGCCGCGGTCATGATCATACTTGTCGGCACTACCGGCGCCGTTTTGAACGCCATGCCCATGCATATAGCGAAAAAAACGCCGGCCCTGCTGAAGAAAGTCGTGCAGAAGCAGACATTGATCCCGGTGTCCGTGCTTGCCGCGACTTTTGTCGAATTTTCCCAAGTAGCCAGGCGCGAAGGCCTGCTCGCCCTCGAAGGCCGGCTGGGCGAAATCAAGGACCCTTTCATGCGCGGCGGTTTGAGCATGATGATCGACGGCCTTGACGCGGAATTCATAAGGGACGTCATGGAAGCGGAGATCGGCGCCATGGAAGAACGGCATCGCCATTGCGCCACTATTTTCTCGCAGGGCGGCATGTATTCGCCCACGCTCGGCGTTTTGGGCGCGGTTATCGGTTTGGTCGCGGCGCTCGGCAACCTGAACGACATCGACCAGCTCGGCCATTCCATCGCGGCCGCTTTTATCGCGACAATGTACGGCATATTTTTCGGCTATGTCGTTTGCCACCCCATTGCCACCAAGCTGAAAATTTTAAGCGCGGAAGAAGCGAGCATAAAAAGAATAATAGTCGAAGGCATATTGTCGTTGCAGGCCGGCGATTCGCCGATCGCCGTCGAGTCCAAGCTCAACGCTTTCTTGCCGCAATCCGAGCGCAAAACCAGCTCTTCTGCGGGAGAGTAGGCCTATGTCCAAAAAACACCACGGCCCTCCGCACGAAGAACACCCTGACGAAACCTGGCTTGTTCCTTACGCCGATCTTTTGACCTTGCTTTTGGCTCTGTTTATCGTTTTGTTCGCTACGGCAAAAGTTGACCAGGGTAAGTTCGCGGCAGTCGGCCAAGCATTGAACGTTGCCTTGGGCGGCGGACTCGGCGGCGCGCTGGGCGGTTTGGGCATCGGCACTGCTTTGGGCGGCGGCGGCGGCGGGCAGACCATCCTCTCCGGCGGCGCCGGCTTGACGGCCGGCCCCGGCTCCGCCCCTACTTCGGTCATGAGCCCGGCGGAACTGGAAAGTTCGCAATTGGGAAACGCCAAAAGTGAAATAGAGTCTTTTATCCAGCAGCTCCACGGCGGCATTGAAACCGTATTGACCGATCAGGGCCTGGTGATTAGGATACGCGACACCGCGCTGTTCCCCTCGGGCAGCGCGCAGCTCAGCCCTGCGGCGGCCGACTTCGGGCAAAGGGTCGCCGATATTATCGGGCCTATCCCGCAAAACATACTGATCTCCGGCCATACGGACAATGTGCCTATTAATACGGCGCAATTTCCCTCCAATTGGGAATTGAGTTCGGCCAGGGCGATGAGTTTGATGAAATATCTTTTGAGCATCAATCCGGCTTTTAACCCCGCGCGCTTTAGCGCGATCGGCTGCGGCGAATACCGGCCGATCGCCCCGAACGATTCGGAAGCCGGCCGCGCCCGTAACCGCCGGGTGGAAATTCTCATTCAGAGGATGTATATAGATGGCGAACGCGCCATGGACACGCTGATCAACCCGGAAGCTACAACGGCGGCTACCGCGGGCGTTCCCGCGTCCAATCGTTGATAGGCGGCAAGCAGGCGGCAACGCCTGCTTTTTGTATTGCTGCGTAAAGAAGGCGCCTTATGCCAAGAAAAATCGCGTTCTTAATATTGATATTGGCGCATTTGTTTGCCCTGTCCGCTCCGGCCGGCGCCCGCTCGGCGGCCGATGCGGACAGGGCCGGGCAGTTTGAGCGCTACTACGGCCTTTTCCCTGACGCCGCCGCGCAAAAGCGCGTGAGCGGCATAGGAAACAAATTGGTTGCCGCCAACGGCCTGAATACGGACGACTTTACTTTCAAAGTTATAAATTCCGCGGAAATAAATGCCCTCGCCTTGCCCGGCGGCTATATATACCTGTTCAAAGGATTGACGGACTTCATGCCGTCGGACGATGAACTGGCGGCCGTCATCGGCCATGAAATGGGGCATGTTACGGGCAATCATATCGCTCGAAGGGAACGCGAGCAACTTTGGGCCATGATCATCGGGGCGATTTTGGGCGGGCCGGAAGCGGCCATTGCCGCCAACGCGGCGTTGGCCGCTTTGCCGGCCTACAGCCAAAGGGACGAGCGGGAAGCCGACGACAGCGGATTTATGTATGTCCTCGGCGCCAATATGAATCCTTACGCCGTTCTCGTCGTCCTGAACAAACTAAACGATGCCGACGAGCATCCCGACATAAAGGTCAACTTCGCCCAGCACCCGGAACCGTCCGCCAGGGCGGAGCGGATAAAAAAATATTTGCAGCGGCTGCAAATAACGCCGGCCGTTTTTGAAAAAGAGGGGGCGGCCGAAGTACAAGACGGCGAATGGACTATGGAGGTCAGGGTGCCCGACGGCGCCGGCAAGCCGCTTTACCGCGCCTGGATGCTGGCGGGCAGTTTGTACGCGATTGCCCAGGCCGGAGCTGTAGACCCGGATAAATTTATTGTTGACGAGCAAAAAGGACTTGCCGGCATTTATTATGGCGACCGGCTTGTTTATGCCGTGAATTGGCTGGATTTGGCGGCTGGCGGCGAAACTTTGGCGCAAAAGGCCGCCGACTATGTTGAAAAATTGCGCCTCTGGGCGCAGGGCCGCGCAAACGTCCAGCCCGCCGCCGCTATGTCGGGTTGAGCGAGGCTTTGTCCGGTTGATAGAAGGCCCTGAAAAACAAAGGACGATTTATGCGGAAAACATTGCAGTTTGCAGCCTTGGTATGCATCTTTCTTTCGGCCTTCATTTGCGGCGAAATTTCGCCCGCCCGGGCGGGAAAAGGCGACAAGGGCCTGGTTTACGATGGGAAAAACGGCGCCGCCATAATTGAAAATTATTACGGCACAAGCAAAGACGAAGCAATCAACGCCAGGGTAGAGGCTATCGGCCGAAAATTGGCGGAGGCGTCCGAACGCCGCGATTTGTCTTATGTTTTCCGGGTGCTTGACGGCAAAATGGTCAACGCTTTTTCTTGCCCGCTCAATTATATTTTTGTTTTCCGCGGGCTGGCCGATTTTATGCCGGACGACGCCGAACTGGCCGGCGCCCTGGCCCATGAAATTGCCCATTTTGAAAAAGGGCACATATCCTTTCGCTCCGACAAGGCTGTCGCCGGCGGCGAGCGCGGCAAACTCCGGCGGCAAAAAATGCAGGAAAACCACGAACACGAATACCAGGCGGACGCCGGCGGTTTTTATCTGGCGCTGAAGGCAGGCTACAACCCTTATGGCATCTTTGTCACTATCAGCAAACTTTCCGTCAAAAGCGGCGCCAGGGCGAGCAAAAGCCATCCGCCCGTTGCCGAGCGCGTCGATAGGCTCTCCGCTTTGGCCAAAAGCGAGAACATCCTGCCGGAAGTCGTTCCGGCGGGTACCGCTGCGGCCATTCAAGCCGGCGGCTGGCATATAGTGATAAAAGAGCCGGCAGGCGGTTATTCCGCTTTGGCGCGGGCTTGGCTGTTGGCAGGCAATCTGCATCTTTTGAAAAACTGCCGGCCGGTAGCGCCGGAGAAGTTTTCGGCGCGCGCCGACGGCCTTGGCGCGAAAATTTATTATGACGGCGCCGAGCTTTACGCCGTGCGCCAAACCGACCTTAAAGGAAGCGGCTTTACATCCGCCGATGCATTGGCGCGCTGGTACGTGGACAGGTTCCGCGAATTCGCGCATGAAGTGGAGTATGACCGGCCGCCGGCGGCGATGGGATGAGGGCGGGGGCAGGGAAGGCAGCGCAAATTTTCCGGCGCGGCTTTTGACATTCGTGGGATTGCAGGATTTTTCATAATAATGTCGAACTAAAAACAAAAGGCAACCGAGTTTTTTGAGAAGCGTGATTAAATGGTTATTGGCGAAATGGATCGTTATTTGTTTGCCGAAGGCAGGCATTGCGAAATATTCAAGTTCCTGGGCGCGCACAAAACCAGTTTGGAAGGCCGGGACGGAGTGGTTTTTTCGGTATGGGCCCCGGCCGCCAAAGCGGCATGGGCCGTCGGCGATTTTGATGATTGGCGCGGTTTGGATTTTGCCATGCGAAACATCGGCGGCGGCATCTGGCAGGTTTTTGTGCCCGGCGCCGACGCGGGAATGCGTTATAAATATAAAATTGTGGGCGCGGACGGAAAAACGCGGTTAAAAGCCGACCCTTTGGCTTTCGCCGCGGAGCTTAGGCCTAATACGGCTTCCGTGGTCGCCGCGCCGGACGAATTTTTCTGGACCGACCGGGAGTGGATGGAAAGCCGCTCAACCAATTCATACGGGCGGCCCGTCAATATCTATGAGGCGCATTTGGGTTCTTGGCGGCAGAAAGAAAACGGCGAGTTTTTTTCTTACCGCGAGTTGGCAGGGATGCTGCCGGCTTATGTCCGGGACATGGGCTATACGCATATAGAAGTTTTGCCTTTGTCCGAACATCCCCTCGACAATTCCTGGGGCTATCAGGTAACGGGGTATTATGCGCCGACCAGCCGTTACGGCTGCGCGCGGGATTTGAAGCATTTTGTGGACGTCTGCCACGAATTGGGCATAGGCGTCATCATGGATTGGGTTCCCGGCCATTTTTGCAAGGACGATCACGGCCTGCGGCAATTTGACGGCAGCTGCTGCTATGAGCCGGCCCATCCTCTGCGCCGGGACAATGAAGGCTGGGGGACGTCTTATTTTGACCTTTACAAACCCGAGGTGCGCAGTTTTCTTATTTCCAACGCTTGTTACTGGATAGAAGTTTTTCATCTTGACGGCTTGCGCGTAGACGCGGTGGCCAGCATGCTTTACCTTGATTATAACAAGCCCTCGGGCAAGTGGCTGCCCAACGAATGCGGCGGGCGCGAAAATACGGCCGGCATCGCGTTCTTTCGTGATTTGAGCCGCCTGGTGTTCAAGCGCAACCCCCAAACATTGCTGATGGCCGAAGAGTCCACTTCCTACCCGATGGTAACTTGGCCGGTGCACGACGGCGGCCTGGGGTTTAATTATAAATGGAACATGGGCTGGATGAACGACGTGCTGGAATACATAGCCCAAAAGACGGCGCACCGGCGCGGCGTCCATAATTACATCACGTTTTCCTTTATGTACGCCTTTTCGGAGAATTTTGTCCTGCCTTTTTCCCACGACGAAGTGGTGCACGGCAAGAAATCCCTGATCGGCAAAATGCCGGGCGATTATTGGCAGAAATTTGCCAATGTGCGCCTCTTGCTCGGCTATATGATGGCCCATCCCGGCAAGAAGCTGCTTTTTATGGGACAGGAATTTGGCCAGTTTATTGAGTGGGACGAAAAAAAGCAGTTGGATTGGTTTTTGCTTGATTATGAAATGCATGGCAAGCTCAAAAATTATGTCAAAACGCTCAACGATTTTTATCGCCGGGAAAGCTGCCTCTGGCAAATAGACTCCGATTGGCGCGGTTTTGCCTGGCTGGAGCCCGACGACAAAGACCACAGCATAATCAGTTTCCTGCGTTTTGACGAAAACGGCCGGCATTTGGCGGTGATCTGCAACTTCACGGAGATAGCCCATGAGGGCTATCGGGTGGGCGTGCCGCAAATGGGCCCTTATCACGAGGCTTTAAACAGCGACGATGCAAATTTCGGCGGCAGCGGCAAATGGACCAGGCGCGTCCTCATCGCCAATCCGACGCCCTGGCACGGGCAGGAATATTCCTTGGTCGTCAGGGTGCCGCCTTTATCTTCTTTATACATTGTAGCAGGTGACGCAAAAGGGTGGTGACAATCAATGCGCAAGCTTTCATGTATCGCGATGCTGCTCGCGGGCGGGCAAGGCAGCCGGCTTGGCGGCTTGACCAGAAACATAGCCAAGCCCGCCGTGCCGTTTGGCGGCAAATACCGCATAATTGATTTTGCCCTCAGCAACTGTTACAATTCCGGCATTTACGCGGTAGGGGTGCTTACCCAATATCAGCCGCTGGAACTTCACCGATACATCGGCATAGGCAGTCCCTGGGACCTTGACCGCAAGCACGGCGGGATCTACATCCTGCCGCCCTACGCCCGCGAAGGCGGCGCCGACTGGTACAAAGGCACGGCGGACGCGCTTTATCAAAACATCAAGTTTGTCGACAGCATGAAGCCCGATCATGTGGCCGTGCTTTCCGGCGATCATGTTTATAAGATGGACTACTCCAAAATGCTCTCTTTCCATGTCGAGAAAAAAGCGGATGCCACCATTGCCGTCATAAACGTCGACATCAAGGAAGCCAGCCGTTTCGGCATAATGTGCGCGGACAAGGACGGGCGGATTGCCGCTTTCGAGGAAAAGCCCAAAAATCCGCAAAGCACCCTCGCCTCTATGGGCGTATATATTTTTCATTGGCAGGTCCTGCGCCGCTATCTCATAGAAGACAGCCAGAACGCGAAAAGCTCGCACGATTTCGGCAAAGATATAATACCCCGCATGCTCTTTAAAAAAGAAAAACTCTTTGCCTATCCTTTTGAGGGCTATTGGCGCGACGTGGGCACAGTTGAAAGTTACTGGCAGGCCAGCATGGATCTGTTGGGCGACGACTACGCCTTTGACCTTTATTCTCCCGACTGGATCATCAGTTCGGAAAACCTCGCCCTTCCCCCTCACTACATCGGCAAAGAAGGACGCGTGCTGAAGTCGCTTGTAAGCGAAGGCTGCTTGATCTACGGCCATGTGGAAAACAGCATTCTCTTCCCTTCCGTCATCGTGGAGGAAGGAGCCGCGGTGAAAGATTCCGTAATAATGGCCGAGTCCCGCGTCTCCATGGGCGCGGTGGTCGAAAGGGCGATTGTCGGAGGCAAGGTTTTCGTCATGCAAAAACAGAAAATACTTCCGTCCGGCCCGGGCGACATAGCGCTGCGTTTTTCCGGCGGCGAAAAACTGGACGATGGATAAGGGCCATTTGGCGGTTTATCTGAGCGGGGAGGCGTTTGGATGTTCAATGTCATGGGATTGATAAACTTGCACGAAAATACGGTAAAACTGGACGTCCTGACGCAAACGCGCCCTTTGGCGGCAGTCCCTTTTGGCGGCAAATACCGGCTGGTGGATTTTGCGCTTTCAAATATGGTCAACTCCGGCGTGCACAACGTCGGCATACTCATTCCGGAACATTCCGGGGCGCTCCTGCAGCATTTAAGGGCCGGCAAGGACTGGGACCTTGACCGCAAGCACGAAGGCCTGTTCCTGCTCATTCCCACGCCGCGCACGCCGCTGGCCGGCACGGGCGACGTGGACTATTATTCGCAGCACTTGGATTTTTTGCTCGACGCCAAACAAGAATACGTCATTTTGTCCGCCAGCCAGTTTTTATGCAACCTGAACTACGGCCTGGCGCTTGAATATCACAAACAATCCAAAGCCGACGCGACGCTCATCTACCGGCGCCTGGGCAATAATGAAACAAGGCCGTCCGGGGCGGTCATGCTCACGCTGGACGCCGACAATTTTATCGCCGACATGGAGATAGCGCCGCCGCAAAGCAAAAGCCGCAATCTGTACATGAGCATGGCGATCACTGGCCGCCGGCTGCTCCTGGACATCATAACCAACGCCATGAGCCGCGGCGGCGGCGATTATGTCCGGCAGCTGCAGGCCAACCTCAAGAACCTGCGGCTGAATGCTTGGGAATTCACCGGCTATGCGGCCAACATTTGCGACGTCAGGGAATATTACCGGCATCACATGGCGCTTTTGAACCAGGCCGTCTGGCAGGACATTTTCTTTCGCAACGGCCATATCTACACCAAAGTGAAAGATTCCGTGCCGACCAAATACCTGTCCGAGGCCAAGGTGGAAAACTCTGTCCTGGCCAACAGTTGCCAGATCAACGGTTTCGTAAAAAACAGCGTGCTTTTTCGTTCGGTCCATGTGGCGAAAGGGGCCGTGGTCAAAAACTCCGTAATCATGCAGTATTCCTATATAGGAAGCGGCGCGCGCCTGGAAAACGTGATCTGCGACAAGGACGTTGAGATAACGCCGGGTCATTCGCTCAAAGGCGACCCGTTGTATCCGCTTGTAATAAAAAAAGGAACGGTGGTGTGATTATGAAACGTGTATTGTTTGTTGCATCGGAGGCCGCTCCGTTTGCGAAAACCGGCGGATTGGGCGATGTGACGGGATCTTTGCCGGTGGAAATGGTCAAGCAGGGGATAGACGCCCGCGTCATAATACCCTGGTACCGCGACATACCGCAGGCACTCAAGGACAAGGCGCAAGCCCTGACCGAATGTACCGTCAATATTTCCTGGCGCAAGCAAGAGGCCGTATTGTGGAAAATTGAGCATAACGGAACGATTTTTTATTCCGTGGACCAACCCTACTATTTTGACCGCGGCGGGTTTTACGGTTATTTTGACGATGCGGAAAGATTCGCCTTTTTTTCGCAGGCGGTTTTGGCGCTTTTGGACAAGATTGATTTCGTCCCCGACATCATTCACGCGCACGATTGGCATACTGCCTTGATACCGCTTTATCTTGAGCATTTTTACCGCAGCTACGAGCCTTGGAAAGACATAAAAACTGTCTTTACCATCCACAACCTGGCCTACCAGGGCAAATTTTCGCCCGCGATCATCGAAGACGTGTTAGGGCTGAACTGGGGCTATTTTACCGGCGACAAACTGGAATTTAACGGCTGCGTCAATTTAATGAAAGGCGGCATACTTTACGCCAGCGCGGTTACCACCGTGAGCGAAACTTACGCCCGGGAAATCATGACGCCGGAACACGGGGAGGGGCTTGACGGCGTTTTGCGCGCCTGCGCGGGGAAATTTTACGGTTTTTTGAACGGCATTGACTACGGGATCTACAACCCCTGGAAAGATCCCCATCTTGCCGCCCACTTTCACAGCGCGCCCAACATGCTTACCCGCCGCCGGAAAAACAAAGAATGGCTGTGGGACGAGCTGGGCTTCACCGGCGACAAAAACGCGCCCATAGTGGCGGTGGTTTCCCGAATTGTGGCCAGCAAGGGGTTTGACCTCATTTGCGAGGTGATTCCGGCCATTCTCGACTCAGGCTGCAAATTAGTCATCTTGGGCGCGGGCGAAGCCGGCTACGAAGGGTACCTGCGGCATATCGGCGGCCAAAACGCCGGCTCTATGGAGGTGCGCACGCAATTCAACGACACGCTGGCGCGGCAGATATACGGCGGCAGCGATATTTTGCTGATGCCGTCGGTCTTTGAGCCTTGCGGCATAGGGCAGATGATCGCCATGCGCTACGGCTGCGTTCCCATCGTGCACGAAACCGGCGGGCTTATCGACACGGTACGCCCTTACAATAAATTTACCGGCGAAGGGACGGGGTTTGGTTTCAAAGAAATGACGGCAAGCGGTTTTCTGCGCGTTTACAAAGAAGCGCTGGAGGTTTACCGGGACAAAAAGGCCTGGGCGAAATTGGTCGGCAGGGTAATGAAGGAAAATTTCAGTTGGGACAACACGGTGCGAAAGTATATTGAACTTTACAACAATCTTTGCGAAGGGGAGTAAAAATGCTGACAGAAGAGAAATTTAAAACGAGGTTTATGGAAAAATACGCCACCTGTTTTCAGACATTGCACGGCAAGCCGATCAGCGAAGGGTCCCTTGATCAGCAGTACGAAGCGTTGGTAGAAACTTTGCGCGAGGAAATAGCGAGCAACTGGGTAAAAACCAACGCGGAATATCAGGCAAGGAAAGTAAAGCAAGTATATTATTTTTGCATAGAATATCTGCCCGGGCGATTGTTGGACAATTATTTGTCCAACCTGGAGATCAAGGATCCCGTAAAAAGGGGCTTGGCCGAACTGGGCATAAGCCTTGACGATTTGGAAGCGCAGGAAAAAGACGTCGCTTTGGGCAGCGGCGGCCTTGGCCGCTTGGCCTCCTGCCTTCTTGATTCTTTGGCGTCAACCGCCATCCCCGGGCACGGTTGCGGCATAAGCTACAAATACGGCCTGTTCCAGCAGAAAATCGTCGACGGCAATCAAATTGAATTCCCCGACCGCTGGATATCAAACTACAGCGCCTGGCAATGGCCGAAACGCGACAAGGCGATGGAAGTGCGTTTCGGCGGCGCGGTGCAAATGCAGCAGGAAGGCGGCAGCCTCAAATTCATCCATACGGACTATGAGGCGGTGCTGGCCGTCCCTTATGACATGCCGATCGTCGGTTACGACAACAACATCGTCAATACCCTGCGCCTTTGGAGCGCGGAGGTAATGCCGGCGGCCGAGGAAATACTGCTGAGCAACCGGCAGGAATACAAGAAAGCGGTGGAATACAAATACGCCGTGGAGTCTTTGAGCGAGGTGCTGTATCCTGACGATTCCAACTATCAGGGCAAACGCTTCCGCTTGAAACAGCAGTATTTCATGGTTTCCGCCGGCATCCAAAGCATATTGCGGTTCTACAAGAAAAAGTACGAGCTGGCGCTGGAAGATCTGCCGAATTACATAGCCGTTCACATAAACGATACCCACCCGGCGCTGGTTGTGCCGGAATTGATGCGGCTGCTGCTGGACGAGGAAGGCCTGGGCTGGGATGCCGCCTGGGACATCGTTACCAGGGTAGTATCATACACAAACCATACCATTATGCCGGAGGCGCTGGAAAAATGGCCGGTCGACATAGTCAAGGAACTCATGCCCAGGGTTTACATGATAATAGAGGAAATAGACCGGCGCGCCAGGATAAAACTGGAGGCGGCCTATCCCGGCGAATGGGACAAAATAAATTCCATGGCGGTCGTGCATGACGGGCAAGTATTTATGGCCAACCTGGCCGTGTTCGGCAGCTACAGCGTGAACGGCGTGGCTTATATCCATACCGAAATATTGAAAAAGGATGTTTTGCGCAATTTTTATCAATACGAGCCGCAAAAATTCAACAACAAGACCAACGGCATTGCCCACCGGCGTTGGCTTTACAACTCCAATCCCGAACTTACCGACCTGATTTCAGGAAGAATCGGCAACGGCTGGATAAAGCATCCTGACGATCTGGCTCACCTGATGCGCTACGCCAAGGACGAGGAATTCCTGGAAGAACTCGCGCAAGTCAAACAGGCGCGCAAAGAAATATTGGCTAAATACATTATGAACAAATTAGCCGTGCCGGTAGACACAAAATCAATTTTCGACGTGCAGATAAAACGCATACACGCCTACAAAAGGCAACTGTTGAACGCCCTGCACATTTTCGCGCTCTATAACGCGATGAAAGCCGGCGCCGCCCCCCCCGCGCCGCCGCGCACCTTTATTTTTGCCGGCAAGGCCGCGCCCAGTTATTATCTGGCCAAAGCGATCATAAAGCTGATAAACACCCTGGCGGAAACGATTAACAATGACGCGGCCATTGACAGGCGCCTTCGGGTCATATTCCTTGAAAACTACAACGTCAGCCTGGCGCAGATAATCGTGCCGGCGGCGGAAGTGAGCGAGCAGATATCCACCGCCAGCAAAGAAGCCTCCGGCACTGGCAACATGAAGATGATGATGAACGGCGCCGTAACCATCGGCACTCTCGACGGCGCCAACGTCGAGATAAGGGAGAAAGTAGGTGAAGACAATTTCGTGCTGTTCGGCCTCCGGGCGGACGAGGTGTTGGAACTTAACCAAAACAATACTTATTCCGCCTATAACACCATAGCGGACGACCCGCGGCTGGCCGACACCATGGACAAACTGTTCGGCGGGGCCTTGCCGATCGATCAGCAAAGCCTCATGTCGATTAAAAACTATATTTATGCCGGCAATGACGAATTTTACGTAATGAAAGATTTTGAGTCCTACCGCCAGGCGCAGATAAAAGTCGGCGAGCTTTATCAGGACCGCCCGAAATGGCTGGAAATGTCAACGGTAAACATCGCCAAGTCCGGCTTTTTCTCCTCCGACCGCACCGTCCAGGAATACGCCCGCGATATATGGCGCGCCCAAAGCATAACGCGCATCGATAAATAGGAGAGTATCAGGTGATTTCACTTCTGCACGATTCGCAAAACCTTCTTTACCGCGATCCTTTCGGCGCGCGCCCTATAAAGGGCGCCTTGCGCCTCGCCCTGGAAACCGTCGGGCAGGAACCGTCGGAAGTGCTGCTTAGGCTTTGGCGCGACGGCGAGTATATTTATCCCATGGCCCGGAAAAAAGCGCCCGCCGAAAAAAGCGTTTGGCGAGTTGAAATTACTTTGCCGGACAAACCCTGCCTGGCCTGGTATTATTTCATCGTAAAGCTGCCGGGGCGCACGCTTTATTACGGCAACAACCCCGAACAATTGGGCGGGCGGGGCAAGATTTACGACAGCGATCCGGTTTCTTACCAAATAACCGTCTATGACGCCCAAAAAATGCCGGGCTGGCTTTACGGCGGGATGATTTACCAGATATTCCCCGATCGTTTTTTCAACCCTTTTCCCGCGCCTTTGGCCAAAAAGCCCGATTCGCTTATCCACGACGACTGGCACAGGCGTCCGCTGTACGCGCGCGACCGCGCAACCGGCGAAATAATGGCCTATGATTTTTTCGGCGGCAACCTTGACGGCATAACCGCCAAACTTGATTACTTGGAAGATTTCGGCGTAACGCTCATTTATCTTAACCCTATTTTTCTTTCGGTCAGCAACCATCGTTTCGATACGGGCGACTATGAAAAGGTCGATCCGGTTTTAGGCGATCTGGACGCTTTTAAAAGATTGTGCCACGAAGCGAAGGAGCGCGGGATCAGGGTAATCCTGGACGGCGTGTTCAGCCACACGGGAAGCGACAGCCGGTACTTCAACAAGGAAGGCACCTTCAAAAGCGTCGGGGCATGGCAATCAAAAGATTCCCCTTTTTACAGTTGGTACCGTTTTAAGAATTATCCCCATGAATATGAAAGCTGGTGGGGCATCGGCAACCTGCCCAACGTCGACGAGCTCAACCCTGATTACCTTTATTACATAGTTGAAGCAAAAAGGAGCGTTGCCTGCCGCTGGCTGCAAGCCGGGGCAAGCGGCTGGCGCCTTGACGTGGCGGACGAATTGCCTACGGAGTTCATCAAGTTGTTAAGATGGCGCATAAAACTTGAGGATCCGGAATGTTTCCTCTTGGGCGAAGTATGGGAAGACGCCTCCCGCAAGGTCGCCTACAACGAATTGCGCTGTTATTTTTTGGGCAACCAGCTTGACTCGGTGATGAACTATCCTTTCCGCGACTGCGTGCTTGACTTTCTTCTGGCGCGCCGGAGCTCCCGGGAAGTTATGGCGCGCCTTTACAGCCTTTACGAAAATTACCCCGCGGAAAATTTTGGCCTTTTGATGAACCTTCTGGGCACGCATGACACCGCGCGCATTTTCACCGAACTCTCCGGCGTTCCCGGCGACAACTTTACCGACACGCAAAAACGCGGATTTTATCTCTCCGGCCGGGAGCGCTGCGACGCTCTGCGCCTTTTGTGGCTGGCCGTCGTCTGGCAGATGACCTTTTGCGGCCTGCCATCCGTTTATTACGGCGACGAGGCGGGGGCGGAAGGGTTTAGCGATCCCTTCAACCGCGCCACCTATCCGTGGGGGAAAGAAGACCCGGATGTTTACAAATATTACTGGCGGCTGTCCCGGCTGCGGCGCAGGTACCCGGCATTGCGGCGCGGCGCCTGGCTGCCGCTGCAAACGGAACCTGACATACTCTCTTATAAACGGTTGCTGGCGGCGGAAGAAGCGACCGTCGTTTTAAACCGCGGCCGGCAGCGCAAGACCTTCAGCATGGACGGCGACAGCGCCCTTGTGGACGTATTGAGCGGCGAAGTGTTTTCCCCGCGCGCCGGGCGCGTCTCCATGCCGGTCGACGGTGGGATGGGGCGCGTCCTGCGCGGCGGGGTGATTTACCCTGACCGGACGCGAAAAGCGGGGCTGCTGCTGCACCCGTCAAGCCTTCCTTCCGATTTCGGCATAGGGGATTTCGGCCCGGGCGCTTATGAATTTATTGATTTTGCCGTTTCCTCCGGACACCAGATTTGGCAGCTGCTGCCGCTGAACACCATTGACTATGCCGGTTCGCCTTATGCCGGCGATTCCGCTTTCGCCGGCAATACGCTTTTGATTTCTCCCGAGCTGCTGCTGGCGGAAGGCTATATCGCCAAAGAGGACATTGCCGCCGCCAAGGCCGGGGCGTCAGAAACCGATCGGGTGGATTTTTCGCAGGTAAAAGAGCGCAAAGAAAAAATCTTCCGCCGGGCGTACAAACAGTTTGCGCCGGGGGCGGAGTTTGAGCGCTTTCATCGGGAAAACGCTTTCTGGGCGGACGATTACGCTTTGTACAAGGCTTTGCAAGGTAATTTCGGCGGCGCGCACTGGAACGGCTGGCCGCAAAAACTCTTCCGGCGCGACCCGGACGAACTGGCGGCTTTCGGCGAGCGGCTGGCGGGCGAAATAGGCTACCAGTTGTTTTTGCAATACGAATTTTGGCGGCAATGGGCGCTCTTAAAGGAAAAAGCCAATCAAAAAGGCCTTATTGTCATCGGCGACATTCCTATCTACCTTTCGGGCGAGAGCGCCGACGTGTGGAGCAACCGGCAGTTCTTTGAACTGGAGGAGGACGGCGCGCCGGCGGCGGTTGCCGGCGTGCCGCCGGATTATTTTTCCGAAACCGGCCAGCTTTGGGGCAATCCGCTTTATAACTGGGCGGCTTTAAAGGGAGATGGTTATGGCTGGTGGAAAAAACGCTTGGAACATGGCCTGAAAGCCTGCAACCTTCTGCGCCTCGACCATTTCCGGGCGCTGGACAGCTATTGGCGCGTACCGCGCGGGAGCGCGACCGCCGCGCCGGGGCAATGGCGCGCCGGACCGGGGGAAGATTTTCTGCTCTCTTTGCAAAAACACTTCGGCGGCCTGCCTTTTATCGTGGAAGACTTAGGCGACATAACCCCCTCCGTGCACCGGCTGCGCGACCGCTTTGCCTTGCCCGGCACGGACGTCCTGCAATTTGGCGTTTCAAGCGACATAACCAAAATACTCTATACCGGGACCCATGACAATGACACGCTCCTCGGCTGGGCGGAAAACAACCGCAGCGATCCGGCCTTTGTCCGCATGGCGGAACTGGCGGGCATTCCCGCCATGCTTCCGAAGGAAGAAACGGCCGACCAATTTTTGAAATTTGTCTATACATCCGATCATATCTGGGTCATTGCGCCCTTGCAGGACTTGCTGGCGCTTCCCGGCAGCGCCCGGATGAACACGCCGGGCGTCGCCTTGGGCAACTGGGGCTGGCGGCTGCCGCCCGGACGGTTGGACGAGCGCGCGGCGCAGCGCGGGCGGGAATTGGTAACATTGGGCGAGCGCGTCCGCGTAAAAGGCATAGATGAAAACATTCCCGGAATGTGCTATGATAGTGCCTGGTAAGTTGTCGGCGAGTTTAATTTTGCCATTTTGGCAAGGCAGGTGATTTTATTGGCAAGTTCCCTTGACCCAACATACGTTGTGGAAAAAAGCTGCCCTTTATGCGACGGGGTTTTCCCCGCTACCAAGACGCGTTCCAAATTGCGCATGGTAAGGCAGGACACGGATTTTAACATAGTCTACGAACAAATAAATCCGCTTTATTATTCCGTCTGGTTTTGCCCGCATTGCGGCTATGCCGCTTTGGAAAGCCACTTTTCCGATATTCCGGAAAGATCGGTGCAAGTATTGCGGGATTTTTTGGAAGGCTGCCAGGTCAGCATGGATCTCCCCGGCGTCCGTTCGCGCGAACAGGCCATAATCCTCTACAAACTGGCGATCTTTTATTCGGATTTGATCGATGCGAAAAACAGCCGCCTGGCCAGCCTTTATTTGCGTTTGGCCTGGCTTTACCGCGAAGCGGCCGATGAATCGCTGGAAATGATGGCGCTGGAGAAAGCGCTGGAGTATTATGAAAAGGCCAGTTTCAAAGAAGGTTTTCCCATTGGCAACATGAATGAGCTGACCATGGACTACCTCATTGCCCAACTGCAATTTCGCACAGGCAAATTAGATCAGGCAGCGGCCAATTTCAGCCGGATTATCGCCAACCCCCAGGCAAAATCGGAAAAACGCATTTCCGAACTGGCGCGCGATGCTTGGGCGGACATAAAAGCCAAACGCAAAGAAGCGGAAAACGAGGCGCCCGCCGAGCAAAATTAGGGCGTATTGGCGCTGCCTGAAACGCTCGTGGCCCCGCCGGGCGGCGCCAACGCGCTTCGGCCGCGGAAAAGTGCGCGTCTGCTATTTTTTTATTATGGGGGGAGAGAAACAGTGAACAGCATAGTATTTATCAAACAGGTTCCCGACATCGGCGAAGTCAAAATTGACCCGGTAACCAACAACCTCATCCGCCAGGGCATTCCGTCGGTGATCAATCCTTTCGACAAGAACGCCTTGGAGGAAGCGCTCATCCAGCGCGAAAAGCACGGCGGCAAGGTTACGGTCGTAACTATGGGCCCGCCGCAGGCTGCGGAAGCGCTGAAAGAATGTTTAGCTACCGGCGCGGACGAAGTGGTCCACCTCTCGGATGCCGCTTTCGGCGGTTCGGACACTCTGGCCACGGGCAAGGCGCTGGCCGCCGCCGCCAGAAAGATCGGCGGCTACGATCTCATCATTTGCGGCAAACAAGCCACCGATGGCGACACCGCGCAAGTAGGGCCGGAAATGGCGGAATTTTTGGATCTGCCGCAGGTAACCAACGCGGTCAGCTTGACGATCGAAAACGGCGAAGCGACCGTCAAGCGCGAAGAGGAATGTGGCTATGCCGTTTTGAAAGTGAAATTGCCGCTGCTTTTGACCGTAACCAAGATCATCAACGAACCGCGCCTGCCCAGCATCAAGGGGCGGATGAAAGCAAACAAGGCCGCCATCCCTGTTTGGACGGCGGCCGATCTCGGCCTGGCACGGGAAGATACCGGGCTTAAAGCCTCCCCGACCAAGGTCGCCAAAATCTTTTATCTTACCCAGAGAGGCCAAGGGGAAATTATTAAAGAAGACAGCGCCGAAGCGTCGGCCAAACGGTTGGTGGCCAGACTGTCCGACGCCGGGCTGCTCGCATAGGAAGGTGCGCCATGAAAATAACCGTTGAAGAAGCAAAAGGGTTGCTGGTCTACATGGAACAAAACGCGGGCATCCTGCGCAACGTGGGATTTGAACTTTTAGGGCACGGCCGGGAGCTGGCCGACAAACTCTCCGCCGAGCTGTCCGCGCTTGTCATCACCGGCGCGGACGGCGACCAATTGGCGCGCCAGGCGATCGCCGGCGGCGCGGATAAAGTGTATCTCATAGAAGGCCCGGAATATGGGCGTTTCCATACCGACGCCTACACTTATGCCACCGTGGAACTTATCAATGAGTACAAACCGCAGGCCGTGCTTTTCGGCGCTACCGTGGACGGGCGGGACTTCGCCCCGCGGGTGGCCGCCAGGCTGGAAACGGGCTTGTGCGCCGACTGCACCGGCGTGGGCGTTGACGAAAAAACCAATTTGGTCATTTGGACGCGCCCGACCTTCGGCGGCAATATCATGGCGCAGATCCTCTGCCCGGACAGGCGGCCGCAGATGGGCACGGTCAGGCCGAAAACCTTCAAGAAGCCGCCGCCGGACAGCAGCCGCGCGGGACAGGTGATCAAATTCAGCCTTTCCCTGCCGCCAAGCGCGAACCGCGTCGAATTCGTCCGGGAAGAGCTGCCGGAAGGCGTTGTCTGCAACTTGGAAGAAGCCGAGTATATCGTGGCAGGCGGGCGCGGGTTGGGCGCGCCGGAAAACTTCAAACTGATTGAGGACTTGGCCGACGCGATCGGCGGCGTCGTGGGCGCCTCCCGCGCCGCCGTCGATGCCGGCTGGATAGAGCATCTGCACCAGGTAGGGCAAAGCGGCAAAACCGTCGGCCCCAAAATATATATCGCCTGCGGCATTTCCGGCGCGATACAGCATCTGGCCGGCATGAATTCGTCGGACACGATCATTGCCATCAACAAAGACCCGGACGCGCCAATCTTTCGGGTAGCTGATTATGGCATAGTAGGCAACTTGTTTGAAATACTGCCGGCTTTGACCAAAGAAATCAAAAAAGCCCGGCAAAAATGACCGGGGCAAAAGGGAGCGGGCGAAAGCCTGTCTCCCTTTTGCCTTTTAACGGGCGATTGGGAGGGGCGGCCTACTTGTCGGTCTGTCCTTCCGCCGCGGCCAATGTTGCGACCGTTGTGGCGGCAAAATCTGTAAACGGCTTCCTGTGTTTTTGTTCCCGGCCGGGCCGATATGTCCGCTAAAGAAAGCCGAAACGGGCGGAGCCGGCTTTGCAAAGCCGAAAACCGCAAGCGGCGGCCATTATGGCCGCCGCTTGGCGTAAAGCGCTGTTTTGTTGTTTTTGACAAGCCGCTCTCCGGTTTTTAGAAGTAGAAGAACACTCTCGTCCAGAGCAGGTTGTTGTCGTAAGCATCGCCTTTTTTGCTGTCAAAGTCAAAGTAGTCGAGGGCAAACTCAATGTTCTTGGCCAGTATGTAGGAACCGCCCACGGTATAGCCTTTGAAGCCGCTGCCGCCGGCCGCGCCCGGATCAAGTTCCGGCGTGGTGTTGATGTAGGTGGAGGCCGGCAGGTCGTAATAGACCGCCCGCAGGGCGTAGCTGCCGGCTTTGCTCCG